>CALFVP010000051.1 GCA_937928175.1 uncultured bacterium
AAAAGGTAAGTAAGAAAAAAACTTTCCAAGAATAGCAAATATTGGATAACCAGACGGATGTGGAGCACCAAAAGAATAAGTTGTTGTTGCTAATTCTCCGTGATCACCAGCAGCAACTGAAGGAGTTAAAGTAAGAACGTAATTTATAAAAACCACTAAAAAAACACCTAAACCTATAAAAAAATCTCTAAGCCTATAACGGTAAAATTCGTAACTTCGATAAACATCCTCAGAAATAAAAGGATTAACAAACTTATTCATTAATTTCCTCCTATTGCTCTAAATTATAAAAACAAACTTCATACATCTCAAATTTAAATACAAAACTTAAATTTCCATGTAGTACTCTTTATGCAAAAGACTAACAATTTTATTTGAAACCCAACTCATAGGAAAAGCTAAAACAAAATTTAAAGCTCCTTCTACAAACATTGAAATATACCATTCACCTAAAGAAATACTCCTAAAAACTAAACTCAACACAAACATAACGAAATAGTTTACTATAGTAGCAAAAAACGAAACTATAGGCACAGTAAATGGCATTTCAAATATAAACACTATTTTAAAAAATTCTACACTTAGAGCAACCGTTGAAAAACTTAACGAATGAGTACCAATGTACGACCCAGAAAGAATATCCACACATAACCCTAAAATGGCACCTAAAACTATCCCTTGAGATACCCCAACTTTAAACGAATAGTAAACGATAAATATAACAATCAAATTCGGAAAGAAACCGAAAACTTTAAACTGTGGTAACGTCTGAAGTACTATGATAATAGCTATTATCAAAATAGCCCAAAATTTCTTCATAAAGTTACGAGTATTTTTCTTTCATACTTTCTACTTCTCTAACCAAATTTTTTTCTATCTCATCTATAATTTCAATCTGGTCGTTAGGAACCTCTATTTTCATCCTCATTATTTCAGAAATTACTTTCATATTCTGTATTTCACTAACTGGCACTTTGTAATTTACAACTAGCTCATGAGTTAAATCGTACAATGTAAGTATCAATTTAGCCATTTTTATCTGTTTTTGTGGTGAACAATAAGAATCAATTTTATCGTAAGCAACTTGCTGTAAGAAACCAACTTTTATTACTCTTGCTATCTCAAGAATTAACCTTTCGGACTGAGGCAGAGCATCAAGTCCCACAATTTTAACGATTTTCTGTAATCTATCCTCTCTTATAAGAATATCCATTATTCTTTGTCTTACGTTTTTATAATCTGGATCAACTTTACTCCACCATTCTGCTACCGTATCTACGTAAAAACTATAACTTTGCATCCAGTTTATAGATGGGAAATGCCTTTGACTAGCAAGAGATTTATCCAGAGCCCAGAAACACTTAGTAAACCTTTTAGTATTTTGTGTGACAGGTTCAGAGAAATCTCCGCCAGCAGGAGAAACTGCACCTATTATAGTCAGAGATCCTTTTAAGTTATTCAAAGTTTCAACGAAACCTGCTCTTTCATAGAAAGCTGCAAGTCTTGAACCAAGGTAAGCAGGAAAACCTTCCTCAGCTGGCATCTCTTCCAACCTACCGGAAAGCTCTCTTAAAGCTTCAGCCCACCTACTTGTAGAATCTGCCATCAAAGCAACGTTATACCCCATGTCTCTAAAGTATTCCCCTATAGTTATACCTGTATATATTGAAGCTTCTCTTGCGGTAACTGGCATATTAGAAGTATTGGCAATAATAACAGTTCTCTCCATAAGAGGTTTACCAGTTTTTGGATCAACCAACTTAGGAAAATCTTCCAAAACTTCGGTTATTTCGTTTCCTCTTTCTCCACAACCAACGTATATTATTATATCTGCATCGGACCACCTAGCAAGCTGATGCTGAGTAACAGTTTTTCCAGTACCAAACCCACCAGGTATCGATGCTGTTCCACCCCTTGCAATCGGAAATAGAAAATCTATGACCCTTTGACCAGTAAACATAGCTTCAGAAGGAATGTATTTACTGTTAAAAGGTCTAGCTACCTTAACAGGCCACTTATGATACATCTTAAGCTCTTGTCTTCCTAAAACTGGATCATCAAGCACACATACAATATCATCAACTCTGTATTCCCCTTCTTTTGCAATGAAAACAACTTTACCAGCTTTATCAGGTGGTACAATTATTCTATGTACTATTCTTGATGTTTCAGGTACTTCACCTATTATTGCACCACCTCGCAAAATATCACCTTCACTAACACAAGGTTTAAAGCTCCATTTTCTTTCCCTATTAAGAGAAGGTAAATCTACACCTCTAGGAATAAATATACCATACTCGTATATCTCATCCAAAGGTCTCTGAATACCGTCGTATATCTTTGAAAGTAACCCAGGACCTAACTCAACAGATAAAGGTTCACCAGTACCATAAACAAAATCCCCAGGTTTAACACCAGAAGTATTCTCGTATATCTGTACAATAGCTTTATCACCAGAAAGAGATATAACCTCTCCTATAAGAAGCTCTTTAGAAACTTTAACAACTTCCATCATCTTAAGATTTCTAACATCCTTCACTATAGCAATAGGACCGTTTATCTCCTCAATAACACCAACAACATTCTCCAAAATCTTACTTACAATAACTTCAGACATAAAATTCTCCCGTAAGTTATTTTCATAAATAAATCAAACTCTTTTCAAATTTAAAAACAAACTAATCGTAAAAGTTGTTTTTAAAAATTAAGTTAATACACCATTCTAGAATGAAAATAAAGTTCTGCGGGTTTACAAAAGTAGAAGATATAGAGTTTGCGATAAAACTAAACGTGGATTTTCAGGGAATTGTATTCTTTAGCCAAAGCAAAAGGTTTGTACCTATTGAATTTTTCGACAATATAGCAAAAAGAATAACAAACGGTAACTTTGTAGGTGTTTTTGTAAACGAAAGTATAGAAAAAGTAATAAACTTAGCAAAAAAGTACAATTTTAGATTTGTACAATTACACGGTGATGAAGATGAAAATTACACAAAAAAAGTTTTAAACGAAGGAATAAACGTTATAAAAGCTTTCAGAATCAAAGACCAAAACGACATACCAAAGATAAAAGAAACCCCATCAGAGTTCATTTTAATTGATTCTTTCGTTGAAGGACAGTACGGTGGAACAGGAAAAACCATAGAATTTGACTTAATCGAAAACGTGATATCTTACAATTCTAAAATATGTAACAAAAAAATATTTCTTTCTGGGGGAATAAACTTAAAAAACATCGATAAAGTAATGGAAAACTTCGGCAAATACATCTACGCTATAGACCTCTCAAGTGGTATAGAAAAAACCTCAGGTATAAAAGATCACAAACTTATGGAAGAAATATACAATAAATTCAAAAACTTCAAACTAAATAACTTTCTCTAAAGAATCGTAAATTAAACCTTCTAATATTGATTTACCATCAGTTGAACCTAGTATCTCTTCAGAAGCTCTTTCTGGGTGTGGCATCATACCTAAAACGTTTTTATTCTTGTTTAGTACACCAGCTATGTTATAAATCGAACCGTTAGGATTAAACTCCTCACTAACTACACCAAACTTATCACAATACTGAAAAGCTACCTGATCATTATCCAAAACTTCCTTAAGCGCATCCTCCGTTAAGTAATAGTTACCCTCACCATGAGCAATAGGAATATACAAAACTTGATCTTTCTTATACTTTCTTGTAAATATTGTTTTATTGTTTACAACTTTTATGTAATGAAATTTGCAAACAAACCTTAAATTTTTGTTTCTTAAGAAAGCACCAGGCAATAAATCAGCTTCAACCAATATCTGAAAACCGTTACATATACCTAAAACTGGGTACCCCTTAGCAGCAAGATTCTTTACTTCTTTCATAACTGGTGAAAATTTAGCCAATCCTCCTGCCCTTAGGTAATCCCCATAAGAAAACCCACCAGGTAACACAACAGCACTCAAATCAGATAAATCCGTCTCATTATGCCAAACGTACCTAACATCAGCATTCAAAACATTCCTTACAACATGAAAAACATCAACATCACAATTAACTCCCGGAAAAACAATAACTCCTACCTTCTTCATAAAACTCTACAGAAATTATAAACAATACCAAAAACATCTATAAACTTTCTTAAAGAACCTCAAATCGTTAAATTTATTTTAACTATTACCATGTACAAAACTTCAAGAAAAATAAACAACCAAAGCACAGACAAATCAAAAAAACCTATTCTCGACGGTAAATTGTTTCTTATAAAACTCAAAGGTGGTTCTGTTATCTGGTAAATAAACAAAAAAACCTTTGAGCTAGATATACCTGGATTAAACATAATCACCCATGAAAATATAACCCTTATAAAAAGTATAAACTCGTAAACCCTTATAAAATTAGCAACAAAGTTTAAAAACGTCTTCAATACAAAAGCGTAGTCCATGAGAAAATTATTAAACCACAAAAACCTTTCTTTCAATTTATTGGTAGTTCTATAAAAAATTCTGAGCCTTGACCTACTTCTGATTCAAAGTAAAGTTTCCCCCCATGGTTTAAAACTATGGTTTCAACTATGGACAATCCCAGACCACTACCTGACTTTTTCGTTGTAATGTACGGTTTTAGAATCTTATCTTTCATTTCGTCTGGTATTCCAGTTCCGTAATCTCTAACACTTATAACTACAATATTTTGCCTTCTACTAAACTTTACCGTTACCTTGTTAGATATACCTACCGAAGCTTCAATACCGTTTTTTATAAGGTTTATCAAACATTGTTTAATCTGGTCTCTATCTGCAAAAATTGTATCATCCCCGTCTAAAATAAACTCTATTTCAACATTTTGGTCTGAAAACAATTCTCTTAAACTTTCTACCAAATCTGAAAATTTAAAATACGTAGGCTTTGGTTGTGGTATTTTAGAAAAGTTTGAAAGTTGTGTTACAAGGTTATCAATTCTATCTATCTCTTCCAATATTAAATTTAGAGAAGAAGATAATTTATCTTTTAACTTAGGATCATCTAGGTTTAAAAGTAACTTTTGAACTAAAAGTTTTATTGGAGTTAAGGGGTTTTTTATTTCATGTGCTACTTTTCTAGCTATATCTCTCCATAATTCCATTTTTTCCATCTTGCTTGTCCTATACTGTGCTTCTAAAAGTTTTAATACCATTTTATTAAACTCTTCTATTAAAATTTTTATTTCATCCAACGCACCTTTTTCAGAAACTGTGTAATTAAGGTTTCCTTTAGATACCTCAACCATACCTTTACTTAAATTAGAAATTCCCCTAGAAACATACTCAGAAAACATGTACCCTGCCAAAATAGAAGCAAAAATTGACGGAATATTCAAAAGCAAAATTATTATAAGGAAATACTTACCAAATACCTCGTAAAACAAAAATTCAACGCTACTGGAAATCTGAAGTATCTTAGATAACCCATTTTTAACATTGTAAGTCATATCATCCATCTTAACGTAAGATAATTTAATCTTACTTTCTTTCCTAAAAGAAAAAACAAACTCTTCACCATCGACTACAATTGTACTTTGTCCCTCAAAAGAAGGATACAACTTTATAACCTCAATTATACTACTCAAAACTTTATCACTAGGTAATACTCCATAATCAATACTCACAACACTTATACCTTCGAACCTACCACCATCCAAGGATAACTTTAACTTATAAAAAGTATCCTTATACCTAGTTGAAAGTTTTTTCATCAAATCTTTAGATATATCAGAAATTTTCTCACCATCCTTCGACTCATTAGCCATTTTTAAAGCATTTATAGTCGAAACAAACATGGAAGACAAAATTACATTCGATATAATACTTACAAACAAAAACAAAGCTATTAACCTTAACCTTATCCTTGAACCTAATTTTCTATAAAAAAAATCTCTAAAAGACTTTACAACTAACATTAAGGAAGTAATAAAAGACAAAGTTATCGAAAAAGAAATAAACAAGTTTAACCCTTTACCGATTGTACCAAAGAAAAAAGAATACAACCACTCCGAAACAAACACAGATAACACTAAAGAAATAAAAACTACTAACAAAAATACAACTACCCTTTTCATAATTACTTTATAAAAAATACTTCAGAAAAAGAAATACCAGTTTCATAGTTTCTTATACCTAAAAGAGAAGCTATTATATTAAGAGGTGGTTTTACATTCATATACACTATTCTTGCCCTTGATGCTATAAAAAACTCTGTATCTTCGTAAATCTCCGTAAAATCGGGGTTGTTCCTAAGACTAAGTAAACTTATTCTTACAAGCAAAGGATAAAAAAGAGTATCAAACATACTCTCTAACGACTTAAAAGTTCTAAACAAATGGTTGTTGAATATTACATAACTTTCAGTTGTAAAATCGTAAGTTATTTTGTAGTAAAAACTTACGTTAGTTATCTCAGTTTGAATGTTAAGTATTCCAAAATCTTTTCTTATCAGCTTAACATCAACAAAAAGAGTTACTTCTAAATTCTTTTTTAGTATTTCACTAATCTTAGAAGTTGGCAAATTCTCCAAAAATAACATAACAATTACATTACTCTCACTCTTATCGTAAAATACATTCGGTTTAGAAACAACAAAAGAAAAAGACTCAAAAGGAAAAATAAACAATAAAATAACTATTAAAAACCTTACTAAAACCACAAAGTATTTATAACAGATAAAATTCTCACAATTCAAATTATTTCAAAAACATAGAAATTCGAAATTTACCTAAATTAAAATTTCCATATGGTCAAAATAGGTATTATTTTTGATCTTGATGGTACACTCCTTGATACACTTGATGACATAGTAGATTCAGCAAACAATGCATTGTACACTTTAGGAATTGAACCTATTCAAAAAGAAAAATACAAAGAATTTATTGGGGATGGTGTAAAGGATCTGTTTAAAAAAGTTTTAGAATACAGAAACGTTTTTTCGGAAGAGATACTAGAAAAATGTATAAAACTTATGAAAGAAGAATATTCAAAAAACTGTCTTAACAAAACTAAACCTTACGAAGGAATATACAACGTTCTGGATTTCCTAAAAACAAACAACTATAAAATGTCCATACTATCCAATAAACAAAACATATTTACCCAAAAACTAGTTGACCACTTTTTTAAAAACTACAATTTCGTATCAGTGAAAGGTATAGAATCTCAGGATGAAAAAAAACCTAACCCAAAACTAGCATTGGAAATAGTAAAAGAAATGGGAATCGAACCCAAAAACATACTTTTAATAGGTGACAGTGCCACAGATGTCCTAACAGCAAAAAATTGCGGTATGATATCAGTAGGCGTTACATGGGGATTCAAAACCATAGAAGAAATAACACTATCCAACCCAAACCATATCATTCACCACCCATCAGAAATAACAAACATATTAAAAAATTATAACTAAAAAAAGGTAATACCTTAAAGGTAATACCTTACAGGTAACACCTTACCCTTAATTAAATTAGCGGAAAGTTAATAACAAACTTCGTTAATCAGTCTACTAAAAAGCAAAATTATCTTACTTCACCAGAAAGCAAAATCCTCTTAACTACCTCAAAAGCCCAAAAAAAGTAATACCTTAAAGGTAATACCTTACCCTTAATTAATTAAATTAGCCGGAGGATTACCTAAACAGTAATAAAAATTGAAATTCAAAAATCAAAATGGAAATTACCAGTAAAACCAAAAGAATTAAAAAAGGGGGACAATACCCCCTTGTAAAAAATTAGAACGTCCAAGCTCTATTGTTGGAAATTCCAAGTTATATTTTCTGCATTAGTATATTTAGCATTGTTAGTGTATTGAACTGGAATATAAAACATCTGATTATCCTCTACTGCCCACTTCCAGTCATTTCCAACTTTACCTTTAACTTTGTACTCAATTTTACCAGGACCATTATAAGTAAATGTAGCAGATACAATTACATTACCATCATCATTAGTACCCAGTATAGTAGCATTAACCATTGTACCACTTCCCCAACTAGTAAATGTTCCCCTGTAACCATATTCACTAATTGTATTGCCTGCTACATTAGTAGTAGCAACGTTACTTGAAATTATAGTAAGCTGCAAGTTATTGACAGCGTACAACTGAGCACTCCATCCACCATGTTCAGCAACCTTTATAGTGATAGTTTTACCATCAGAAGACAATTCTATACCGTTTGTATTCTGACCAGGTTTAACAGCATTAGTAGTATTTGGTTTGTATGCTTCAATAATAGCATAGTTGCTTATAACTATCTTCTCATTATTTAGCCCTGTAAGCTGATTACCTATCGTATTCCAGAAATCATTAGTAACAGCATCCCAAGCAGTAGGATTATAATTTGCGGCTTTAAATTGTACTTCTGTAGGAGTCTCAGGATCTGCTAAGATATCACTCTTGGCTATAAAGAACTTCCATTTTGCTGCATCAATTTTAGTAAGTACATGTGAACCTGTACCATCTGGTCTTATACCACCATTTTTAACATCATCCCAATCATAGAACTTGTTAGAGTTAACCTGAGATTTAAGATCACCAACAATGAATGGTACAACTCTATATACCTGTCCTTGAGCTCCAGGTACAGGTACGGATTCAGGTAATATAGTACCTGTAAAATCAAAAATTATTGTAATTCCTTCTTGTTGTGCCTGCTGTCCGTCACCACCAGTTCCACCATCATCCGAAGGTGCTGGACCACAGGACACTACTAGCCCTGAAACTGCTAAAATCGCAACCGCCAAAATGCTTAAAATTGTTTTTAGCTTCATACATCCC
>CALFVP010000052.1 GCA_937928175.1 uncultured bacterium
TGCCTCTTGCGGTGTTAATTTATTTTCTCCGTTTTCTGCTAAAGATTACCCAGAAGCTAACCAATATCAATCTATTACGTTAATAGATCAAGGTAGGTATGCGGAAGTTTTAAGTAACGCTGATAAATATCCACCACAAGATCACGTTGTTGCTGCTTTGGGAATAATGGGATTTGATGTAAGAATTATTACGAATCTTTTAAGATCTGGAGGTTCAGAGTCCGATATTTTACTGTCTTGGATCGATACAAGAGATAAAGATTACGTTTTGGATCTTTCTTGGGGGTTAAGTAGATTGAGGGAAGAATTTGGAAGTAGTCTTGAAAAATCTTTAGTTTTCTCTTTAGGTGGTATGGCTGTTTGTATGGTAGGTCTTTTGATACTTGCTGATATTGCTAACACAAACGCTATAGACACTTCAAATGGATTGTCTGATGCTGAATTTGATGTTCTATCGCATTGGCTTTCTAATCCACCCGAAAATATTACAAATATTTTTAGAGAAGTTGGTAAAGATAGGATGGGTAACCGTTATACTATTGCAGGTTTAATAGGTGGAGGAGTTTCATCTTTTTTATTAGGTTATGGGACTGCTATTTCTTTGATTTCTACTAATATTAGTTTATCAGAAATTTCGAATGTTTTTTCTTCTATTGACGGAAATGGTGATGGAGATGTTTCAGATGCCGAAGTTTCTAACTTTATAATATCTTTTATAAGTAACATTGTTACGAATTTTTAGGAGGGTTTTATGTTGAAGAGAGTTATTTTGGTATTTGTTAGTTTGCTTTGTATCTTTAATAGTTTTGGTATGATAAATAACTATGAACATAGTTATTCTTTTGTTTCATCGTATTTGCTAGGTATAGGTAAGGCTGGTTTAGCTGTTGATAATTTAGGTATAGAATCTTTTCTTTTTAATCCTGCTAGCGGTTATTTAAAGAAATTTTCTTTTGAGCTTGTTGGAGTTGGTGTTAGTCTAAATTCTGATTCGATTGATGCGATTAACTATATTAGTTCATTAGTAGGTTCTGGTGATCAAAATGCTATTATCGATTATGCTGTAAGTTTAATTGGTAAACCTATTTATCCAAGTTTGAAGTTAGGAATACTTGGTTTTTCTGTACCTTTTTCGGGTTTTTCTTTGAATTTTGGTATAGTAAGCTCTTCTATTAATTTTTATTTTGAGTTTCATAATCCTTTGTCGACTGCTGGTTTTATGGATTTTTTAGCTTCAGTTTTGATTAGTCCTTATATTGGTTTAACTTTGCCTCTTGGTAATTTTTCTTCTGGTAATAGTGATATTGATAACTATCTTTTGAAAAGGTTAAACGTTGGATTAAACTTAAGGTTGTCGTTTTCTATAGGAGTTTCAGAGAATATTACTTTAGGTGAGATTGTTTCTGGTCAATATAACCTTGCTAACCTTGCTGGAGCGTTTACTAATGTAGTAACGAGAGTTTTACCAGATTTGGGATTTTTGTATAAAATTCCTTTAGATGATAAAGAGGGTAGTGAACAAAGGTTAAATATTGCCTTAGGGGTGAAAGATATTGGCGGAGTAGTTTTTAGAGATTTAAGTGCTAATGAGTTTGTTTTTATACCTACTACTTTTAACATAGGGGTTGCTTATTTTATTGATCTTTACAATTACTTTGGGATTCACAGATCCTTTAGAGAAAATTACATTTCTTTAGATTTTCATGATCTTTTCTTTCAAAGAAGGGATAAAGATTTCTTTAAGAGGATACACATAGGTATTTCTAGTGAATTGTATAATTTAGATGATTTGATATCTTTTAAATTTGGGCTTGGAATTAACGGAGGATATCCTACTTTAGGTTTTAGTCTTAAGTTAACTGCCGTTAAGTTAGGTTTTTCGGTTTATACTGAAGAGTTAGGAGTTTATGCAGGACAGGATCCAGATACAAGGTATGTATTTTCTGCTTCTATAGGTTGGTAAACTATAGACAAAAGTTTTATTGAAAAGTAGATTTTAAAATATTATAATAAAGGTAATCGTTATGGAGCTTTCGAAAAGTGATTTTATTAAGTTGCTTAACTATTACAATAAAGGGCTACACTATTACAGAAATAAAGACTTTTCTAACGCTTTAAGTTACTTTGAGGAATGTATTAAAATAAATGCTAATGATGGTCCTTCAAGGGTTTATATTGAAAGATGTAAAGAGTATATTCAGAATCCACCTTCTGACGATTGGGATGGGGTTTTCGAAATGAAAACTAAATGAGGGGAATGTGTTATGATGTTGAAAATACCTTACAGTATTGATGATTTTATAGTTAGAACTCTTATGAGAAGTGATATTTATGCAGAAGGAGAGATAGTATTTTCAACATCTCTTAGGATTGAATGTAACTTTAAAGGTAATATAATTTCTGAAAATGGGTTTGTAATAATTGGTCCAAATTCTACTGTTATAGGTAACATAACTGCTGGTACTATAATGGTCGCTGGTAAAGTGATAGGTGATCTTGTTGCTACTAAGAAAGTTGAACTTTTTAGTAAATCTGAGGTTATTGGTAATATAAAAGCACCTAAGTTTAGAATGGAGGATGATGTTAAGTTTGAAGGAGATTGCGATATTTTCTATGAAGATGAGAAAGAGGTACAAAATGGGTAAGGTTTTTTATTTAAGGTTTTGTTTTTCTTTTATTTTGGTTGTATTGTTTGTGTTTTTTGGTTTAACTACTTCTATTGCACAGAAGAAAAGTACAAAAAGTGGTGAAAAAATAGTTGTAACGGGACCTAAAGTTAAGATAGAAAAAGAGTATACTTTATTCGAAAAAACTTTGGATAAAAGACCAGTGGCTACTAAAGGATCAAATTACATTGAAGCTGATGTAATAAAATTCTTTTCTGCAAAAAACTACACTATTTCTGAAGGTAATGTTATATACAAAAATTATGAAAAAAACATAGAAATTAGAGCTGGGTACAGTGAGTTTTATGGTAATACCGGGGATGTTATTTTTGATAGATCTCCTTTAATGTATCTTTCTAACAACAACTTGTATACAGGTGGTAGTAAAGTTTTTATGAACGTTAATCAAGATAAAGTTAATGTTGATGGAAATGTATTTGTTACTAACAACAACGTTAAAGCTTTTGCTGATAAAGCTGAGTATATTTCTAAGGATAACATTTCTAAAATGTTTGGAAATGTTAGTGTTTTCTCTTCAAATGTTAGTATAAGAAGTGATTCTGCTTTTATTTCTGTATTTAGCAATAGTGTTTCTAATTACATAGGGTACGGCAACGTTGTTGCTGAAACGAAAAATATTACTTTGAGATCTGAGTACCTTTTTGCTACGTTCAAAAATGATTATATTGATAGGTACATTTTAATGACAAACGTTATTGTAGATGGTAAAGATTTGTACGTTGAATCTTTTAAGATGGTTGGAGTTGTTAGTAACGTTATTTATGAAGATAGAACCAATGAATTAAGGTTTTATACTTTTACGGGTTTAGGTAAACCTGTTTTTTATAGGGATAAGAAAGAAGACAGTACTCTTGAGTGTGAACTTTTAGAAGTTATTATGGATGAGAATAACGAAATGATTTCTTCGACTGCTAAAGGGAAGGTTAGGGTTATAAAATAGTTATGCTTGATTCTATTTTAGTAAGAGGAGCTAGAGAGCATAACTTAAAAAGTATAAATTTGGATATTCCTAAAAATAAGTTAGTTGTTATAACTGGTCCTTCTGGTTCTGGTAAATCTTCCTTGGCTTTTAATACTATATACGCTGAAGGTGAGAGAAGGTATTTAGAGTCTGTTTCTACTTATGCTAGACAGTTTTTAGGTAAAATGAATAAACCTGATGTTGATAAGATTGATGGGCTTTCGCCTGCTATTTCTCTTGAACAAAGTGCTGGTAAATTTAATCCAAGATCTATAGTTGCTACTGTAACTGAGATATACGATTACCTCAGGTTACTCTTTGCAAGATGTGGTATTCCTACTTGCTATGTGTGTGGTAGAGAACTACAAAAATTTTCTATCGATGAGATTGTTGATAGAATTCTGCAGTTTGATGGTAATAGAATAACTATTCTATCTCCAATAGTTTACTACAGAAAAGGAACTTTTAGACATACTATTGAGGAATTACAAAAAAGAGGTTTTACTAGGTTTATTGTGGATGGCGAATTTATTGATGTTGATGATGTTGGTATTCCTGAACTTGATAAGAATGTAAAACATACTATAGATGTTGTTATTGATAGAGTTAAGGTTAGTAAAGATGACAGGAGTAGAATTTTTGATAGTGTTGATATAGCTATAAATCTTTCTGAAGGTAGTGTTGTAGTTGAGTTTTTTGATAGTAAAAATAGAGTTTACTTTTCTGATAGGTACATTTGTCCTGAGCATTTGGTTTCTTACTTAAAGATAGAGCCTAACCTTTTTTCGTTTAATTCTCCGGTTGGTGCTTGTCCTTCTTGTAGTGGAATAGGTGAAAAGTATGAATTTGATCCTGATCTTATAGTACCTGATAAAAATCTTTCTATAAGGGAAGGTGCTATAAAAACCATTGGAAAACATCAGTTCATTTACTGGGATGAGCTTAACGCTCTTTCCAAAAAGTATAACTTTTCACTTGATGTTCCTTTTAAGGATTTACCCGA
>CALFVP010000053.1 GCA_937928175.1 uncultured bacterium
GAACAATCCACTAAACCTATACCTGGACATAAACCTAGATGAAAAAGAAATATCTATAAAAAAATCATACTTAAACTCACAATTCATAAAAGGAAACATATTTGATAACTTAAAAATAACCAAAAATAAAGTAACAATAGAAAATGAATACATCAAAGCAAAAATAAATACCTCAATTCCTACAGGATTAATAGAAATAAACCCAAAAACAATAAGTAACTTAACTAAAAACCTAAATTTTCTAGAAATACCTAAAGTATCAATAAAAATACTAACCAACAAAATACTAATATACGGTAAAAATGAAAACACAGTAATAAATATGTCAGTAGAAAGCAATTTAATATCAATTAATAACCTAAAAGTAAACAATTTACCAATCTCATTGGAAGGTAAAATTTTACTATCGAACGGAAATGCTTTAGGAGAAATAAATGCAAATTACAATAACTTAATAGAAACAGTAAAAATTTCTGGGAATACAAAACAAGTAAACGTAACCTCTGCAAAATATGGAAATATAAACATATTTCCAGAGTACTCAACAGTAGAACTTAACATAACCAACCTAGTAATCAATGAAATAAAACTTAGAAAGATTTCAGGTAAAATCGTAAACAATACACTACTATTAAATTGCGAATTAGAGTATAGAAATGCAATATCTAAATTCAGGTTAACTGGTGAAACAACTAACATACTGATAAGTAACGGATATCTATACACAGAAAACAAAGCGATGGAAATATCTGGTAATATAAGAGCATCAGAATACAAAACAATCGGAACAGTACAAATAGATAATTCTAAAATAAACTTTGAAATACAGCCATTTGGTAGAATCTACCTTTACGGATACCTAAAAAACCTTAATCTACCAATACCAAACATCTCAAAAGCAAGCGGTACATTTAGAATCAAATTAAATACCTTTGAATCAAACATTTCAAAAATAATAGAAGAAATATACACAGACATAACTCTAAACACAGATACTATTATCCCAACAATAAAAATAAACGCATCGAATCAAAACAACTACATAACTATAAACTCACAGATATACAATTACTACAACATCTTCTATGTAAGTGGCATACTAAAAGAAGACAATATAACACTCTCAATATCATCAAAAGAAAGGATTAATAAACAAAGTAAAACTAAAGAACTTTTAAAGATGTACCTAAAAATCTCAAACGAATCTTTAGATGGTAAGGTTACATTTAATACCTCTGGATTTCTAGAATTAAACGAAAACTACGAAAAAAACATTCACGTTTCTAAAAAAGAAATAGTAATATCAGGCGGCAAAGATGGTATAAACGTATACAAACACAATAACATTTTTAGGATTTACTACACAAAAGACAATAAAACAATTTACGAGATAGTTGGGAACATAGATAACGATAAAATATCAGGCAAAATTTTAGGTGAAATGGAATTAAACTTTCTAAAAATACCAGATTTCATAGACAAAATAAGCGGTAAACTAGTATTCAATAATTTCAATTTCTACATACAAAACAGTAAACTAAAAACATTTGGTGATGTTTTAATATACGGAAACGTAAAAACTATATTCTCAAAAGAGTACTTTGAGATACCAGAAACAAAAGTGAAGTTTCAAGATAACAACATAATACTAAAGAACGTACAACTTAAAAGTGGCGAAAAACAGATAACAATATCATGTTTAATATCACTAGAAAACGTATGGAACCCATTTATTGACTTAGAATTATTTCAAAAAAAACCTATCAACTACTCTATAATTGTAGATAAAGGACTTAAAATAGAAGGAGAAGCAATTTTAGCATTAAAACTAAACGGTAATGTAGATAATCCAAAAATTGAAGGGAAAATAAAGTTTTTCAAAAATTCCAGGGTAGAATACTTCATTTCGCAATCCATATCCACAGAAAACGAAAATTGGGGATTTAACTTCGCACAAATAGTTAACTGGAACTTAAATCTATCCTTTGAAGATTCTTACTTAGAATTAGAAATGATAAACGGTAAAATTGACAAATCAGAAATTGATGTATACGGAAACATTTCTAAAAAAACCTTATCGCTCAAAGGATACGGCGATATAAGTTCAGGATACTTAAAATATTTTGGGAAGTACTTTAACATAGATTCACTTAGGTTAATTTTTCAAGGTACAGAAATGGATTTTACACCGTACGTAAGCGGCAAATTGTACACTTATACGTTTGATAACAAGACAGAAGAAAACGTTAAAGTCATTATGGAAGTATCAGGTAAAGCAACAAAGATAATACCAAAATTTAGATCCGAACCCGAAAGGAGCACTACAGAAATAGCAATGCTACTAGGATTATCTTTAAAGTTACAAGATACAACTGAACAAGTAATATCTCTTGCGGAAAATATAGGAATATACGACTTTACATCTTATAACGTAAGGAAATATACAGGACTAGACATATTCTCAATACATACACCGCTACTGTCTACTTACATAAGGTCACTAGTCCAACCTAACTACTCTTTCTCAACAAGAGATTTAATAAAAGGAACAGAAATAAGAATAGGCAAAAGTATACTACCTTCACTACTTCTAGAATACAAGCTAACGTTAGATACAATAGGTACTGAAACAGTGTACACTAACGTACTATTCCACAACTTCACAGTAGGTATAAGTTTATACAACTTCCTCCTGGAATTACAATACTCATCGGTAATACTGGAAAATAAACCAGAGTTTGAATCAAAAATAAACGTAAAATATAACAAAAGGTTTTAGTACAAATTCAAGTTATTCTTTATGTACTCGTAAACTTTATTTGGTAAAAAGTACTTAACATCCATGCCATCTTTAATTCTTTGTCTTATCATGGTAGAACTTATATCAATAATAGGCACTTCCAGGAAAAAAATTTTATTAGCGTAACTTTCCAGACAATTAGGAATTACAAGTTCAAAACCCAACCTAGGATATACTATTAAACTAACTTTGCTGATGATATATTCATAATTCTTCCATTTACAGAAATTTAGTAGATTATCCCCTCCGATTATAAAGAAAATTTCACTATCGTAGTAAATTTTTGAAAAGTAATCTACGGTAATATAAGAGTAAGAAATTTGGTTTGAACTTAATTCAAAATCTGAGACTTTAAAATTTGGATTATCCTCTATGGCAAGTTTAACCATTTCAAATCTATCGTTAGGCGAAAAAAACGATTCCTTATTCTTTTTAAACGGAGAAACGTTAGCAGGAATAAAAATAACTTTATCTAGGTTAAGCTTTTCAAAAGAAAACTGTCCAATGATAAGATGTCCTATATGAATAGGGTCAAACGCACCTCCAAATAAACCTATTCGCATATATAAAAATCATTACTCTTCAAAAAGTTTTGAAGGATCCTTTAAATATTCCTTTTTTTTCTCTTCAAGCTCCTTAAGTCTCTTTTTCTGTAGTTCTCTCAAGATCTTCATTCTTTTGTTAAACCTCTCTTTCTCAGAAGCTAGTAAAGATTTCTTTTTTTTACTCAAAAACACACCATACCCCTCTTCATCACCTTCCTTTATGAAGGATGTAGAATTTATAACATCTATTTCAGAAATTTCTATCTTTTCTCCTTCTTTTACTAAAATGGACTTTTTGGCAAGCTCTTCTTCATTGTCTGAGAAAAGAGGCGCAACATAAACACTCCCTTCAAGAACGTAAACTGTTGTTTTTTCTCTTGGGAATTCAACAACAAATTCTGTTCCTCTGACAGTAGCAAAAGCGTTACCCGTTCTTATATTAAGTGATTTTCCACCACCAAAAATACCTTTAACCGAAAAAATAACACTACCAACCACCCTAACACTGTCTTTACTTCCATCTTTAACCACTTTATCTATCTCATCAAACGATATGCTAGATTTCTCCTCAACTTTTATATATCCACTATTCTTAACAGAAATATAACACTCAGAGTCTTTACCTGTATACAAAATATCACCTTTCTTTAAGACGTAACCTACCTCAATACCTTTAGATTTACCTTGATTTTTCACGTAAACATCA
>CALFVP010000054.1 GCA_937928175.1 uncultured bacterium
AGGTAGAAAAATATTAGTTAAATCCGTAAAAAACGTACTAAAAAGAGGACTATGGATTATTGGAGTTTCAGCACCAGAAAAAATGTAAAAATCAAAATTTTAATTCACCACTCAGATTTACAGAAATTTTCCTAAAATTCATAGGAGCAATGTTCAAAAAGTTTAGTAAAGAACAATCATCAATAGAAAAATTAAATTCAAAATCTTTAAAACCAGGTATGCTAACAAAAAAAGTTAAACCAAAGGTAACGTGATACTGAGGAATAGAAATTGAAATACTTTCAATCTGAGACTTATAAAAACCTAACATTATCCTATACCCCGAAATATCATCGTAATATATTGTACCAAACTTAGGTAAAAAGTAATCGGCAATACCATGCCTTGGAATAAAAAGCTCTTTGTCACCAAACTTAGCAGATAAATTATTCAAAAAAATGAAATCAAAAGCAAAAGAAAAAAGCAAGTTTAACATAAAAACGTAGGAAAAACCTAAAGACAAAACAGGTGGAAAAGTTTGATAAACAACACCGTAAGAAGGATTAAAAACTTCAACAGAGAAAGGAGATCTCAAAACAAAAGAGAAATTAAATACATCATCAAACCTAAAAGTAAACCCACCAATAGCAATAAAAGAGAAAGAAAAAACACCATTATCACTTACTGGTATAACAGGTCCCAAAGATCCACCAACAACAACACTCGAAAGAATTTTTCTTGAAATACCTAAAAGCAATGTTTTATAGGTAACCTGAGGAATATCAATATCGTAAATGTAAGAAGAAAAAGAAAACACTCCTTTAGTATAATCATCAATCCTAAAACTTATACCCAAATTCATGGGATCAAAAACTAAACTTCTATTGTATAGATCAAAAAAACTTCCAAAAACCACAGATGAAAACGCTTCATAGTACAAGGAAACGTTACCTTTATCTAAACTAACGTTAGCAGGGTTAATAAAAGCAAAAATTGGATCTTTAAAAACACTTACACCACTACCACCTATAGCTACATTTTTAGGATTACTTTGTAGTATTTCAAACTGAATTCCATAAGAATAAAAACTTAAAACAAATAAAACTAAAAAAATTAACTTCTTCATAATTACTTATCTCTGTTAAGGTTATAATCAACAAGTTCAAATAAATACCTCTTATAAACTTCACTAACATCAAGAGATAGTATCTTATCTTTAACAACGTTACTATAAGAATGTAGTTTCTGGCTAACTTTTTGGAAAACTCCATACTTCTCACACAGAGAAACAACAAAATCAATATCTTCATCCCTTAAATTACTATTGCCAAAAATTGAACTAAGGGTATTTTTCTCATCCTCATTAACAGAATTCATAAGATAAACGTAATATATGGTTTTTTTATTTTCTTTTATATCTGATCCTTTAGGTTTACCTGTAATGGTAGGATCACCCATTAAACCTATTTTATCGTCTTGTATCTGAAACATTATACCAATGTATTCTCCTATTTCTTCAAGTAAAGTTACAGTGTTTTCACTAGCTCCAGCAATTATAGCACCTAAAGAGAAAGGTAAAGAAAAAGAATACCTAGCAGTTTTATATTTATAAGTCGATATTACATCATCCTCAGAAGGTAAATCTTTTCTAGAAGACATAAAAACATCTTTCATCTGTCCTATACCAATTATAGCACTTTCCTGTCCAAACTTCTGAACTAGTTTATACAAAACTTCCTTATTCTGTATCTCACTAAGAAGAAGAAAGGATAAAGAAAAAGCAAAATCTCCCATACAAATACCCATTGATTCACCTGCATGGTAACTATCGTTTACATTGACCTCATCGAACATCTTTTTGTACTGAAAAAAAATTGCATCTTTTCCTCTTCTTTTGGTATCTCTATCCATAACATCATCGTGTATTAGAAGACCAGATTGTAAAAGCTCCAAACTTAAACCACACTTTATCGAATCTTTGGAATATTTACCAGAAAACATACTTTCTGAAAAAAGAACCATACACCCTCTTATCATTTTACCAGAAAACAAAAAATCATACAACCTATCCAAACTATCGTAAAACCAAAAATCTTTTATATCAAGTGTACTTCTAACTCTCTTAAAGAAATCTTCAATCTCAAAAACTAAAGCATTTTTATACTCTTTCAAAATGTCTAACATATTGCTAAAAATATAACAATAAATACCACCAATTATCAATGTACCTAAAAATAAATGTAAACCCATTTATAAGATTTCAAACGTTTTTCGTAAAAAATCTTACAGAAACGAAAATTGATGAAATAATCGCTAAAAAAGTACTAACAATAATTGGTATAAAAACATCCAGTAAAGTCAAGTAGAAAAACTCTTTTTTTATGAAGGTACTTAAAACATCGTATTTATCAAGCAATGTAGAGGCATAGTTAACAAATACTGATTGAGTAAAAAAGCTAGAAATTAGAGAAAAAGACAATACTATAAAACTCATTAGGAAAGTTATCAAGAATGAAATGTAAAATTTGTTAGCTCCTAGCAACCTAAGCAAAGATAAAAACTCTACTTTTGTAGTAACAAACAAAGCAGTAGATATAAAAACCGAAATCACAGCAAACACACCAACAAGAGCAATAAGACCTAAAATAATGTAAGAAATAAATCCCTTTACATTCTCAACAAACACAGTTTTATCAACAGATGTCTCAATTACAAAACCCATTTTCCTTATTCTATCGATAACATCATTAACAAACTCATGAGATTTTACTTCAACATAAAGCATAGAATAGCTAGGTCTGTAGTTTGTAACTAATTCCCTTGATAGATAACTAGCAGCTTCAATAGGCATACATATACTTAACGGCGGTATTCTATCACTTATACCAACTATTTCTCCTTCAAGTTCAATAAACTTACTTAAAGTTCTAAAACTTGATTTTCCTGCAAAAAATTTAAACCTTAATCCCTTTAATATTTTTTCGTTAACCGAAGGAGTACCTTGCCCCCTAGAAAAAGCTAAGTTATATCCTTCAATTATTCCCTTAGGTACAACAAAAGGAATAATTTTTTGTCCATTAGTGTAACTAAAGTAAAAACCCTTAAAGATATCTTTCTTAACAAGTTCATAATCAACCCCGTAGGTAATCATATCAGACCTACCAATAATACCAAATACGTTTAAAATGACACTACTTGGAAAAGGTACCTCCATAACTCTATAAACTTTTTTAACACCCTTAATTTTTGAAATTTTATAATAATCTTTCAAAACTATTTCTGAACCTTTGATATCACCTGAAAATATGTTTCTAGGTATAATTTTAGGTGTAACTTTTATTATATCTGGTGGAAGTTTAGAACCAACACTTTCATCAACTGCTTTACTTACAGCATTCCTAATACCTAAAATAACCACTACAAAAGATGAAAAAACAAATATAGAAAGTATAAGAAGAAGTAGATAAACTTTTCCTTTTTGAAGTAATAGAAGTAACATTTTAAGAAAACCTAAAACTTTATACATTATATAAGCTCCGATTTTTCTCTATTTACTTTAGCACCTAATTTTGATAATTTTTCTTCAATTTTTTCATATCCTCTATCCACGTGGTATAGTCTTAATAATTCTCCTTTACCTTCAGCACCAAGAAGAGCGATTATTAGTCCTGCCCCACCTCTTAAATCTGATGCCATAACAGTGGTTGAATACAATTTTTCCACTCCTCTTATTATAGCAGAAGAGTTTTCTATAGTTATATCTGCTCCCATTCTATTCATTTCAGCAGCATGAGCAAACCTATTCTGAAAAACCTTTTCCGTAATTATACTTATACCCCTAGCTTTAGTAAGTACAGCCATAAGTTGGGCCTGTAAATCCGTAGGGAATAAAGGATAAGGTAAAGTAGTAACGTTTACAGGTTCATACTTCTCAATACCTTTTACCAATATACTACTACTGTTTATAATTTCTATGATTGCTCCCATTTGTCTAAAAACATTAATAGGTTCTACAAGGTGCATAGGGTTACAATTTTTCAAAATAATTTCACCTTTTGTCATCATACCAGCAAGAATATAAGTACCCGCCTCTATTCTATCAGATATTACAGTATACTCACAACCTTTAAGTTTTTTTACCCCATCTACAATTATTGTATTAGTACCATGTCCTTTTATTTTAGCACCACACTTTATAAGAAAATTCGCAAGATCAACAACTTCGGGTTCCATGGCAGCGTTATCTATTACGGTAGTACCACTAGCCAATGTTGCAGCCATCATCACATTCTCGGTAGCAACAACACTAGTTCCGTTAATTCCTAACATATTAACAAGTCCACCAGTAAGTCCATCAGTTTCAGCAACAATGTACCCATGTTCAACCTTAACACTAGCACCTAATATCCTCATTCCCTTTATATGTAGATCAACAGGTCTTGGACCAATAGAACATCCACCAGGAAAAGAAACCCTAGCCCTTTTCCTTTTTGCTAACAAAGGACCTAAAACTGCAATAGAAGCTCTTATCTTCTTTACAATCTCATAAGGTGCTTCATAAGGTTCATCTGTTTTTGTTTTTATAACCATCGTACCGTTAGAAAAAAATACTTCTTTACCAAGTCGCTCCAGAAGAGATCTCATTACCCTAATATCTTCAAGATCAGGAACGTTATACAAAACAACATCATCATCGGTAAGTAAAGAAGCACACATTATAGGTAAAACAGAATTTTTAGCACCACTTATTTCTACTTCTCCAAATAGCCTACATCCACCTTCAACTACCAATTTATACATACAATATTATCTAACCTTGTACTTTCTCTTAAATTTATCAACTCTACCACCAGTATCAACTATTTTTTTCTTACCAGTATAAAATGGATGACAATTTGAACAAACCTCTATATGCTCTTCTTCAAAAACAGATAAAATTTCTATAACATTTCCACAACCACACTTAACTTTAGAAACTCTCAAAGCAGGATGAATACCTTTTTTCATACAACTTAAAACCTCTCTAATATTATACCATCACTAAAAAGCACTTTTCAAAATAAAATTCTTAAAGTTAAATACCTAAACTCTAAAACACTTATTCTTTAAACTTTCACTTCATAAATATAAAACCACTCACAGGAGGTACAGTCCATGGAGTGTTAACATCAGTAATATTAGTAGTATTTACTCCTCTACTGTTAGTTGGATCAACAACAATTGTCCATATCCCAGTTTCAAAAAACGGATATACTGTAACACTACTTGTATCAAAGTTTACAACCACTACAAACTTTTTGGTTTCTCCGCTAACTTGCCCATTGTAATTTAGAGCGTACACTATGTGTTTACTACTCGACCAATTAAAGTTTGCACTATTCCACTCACTTCCCCACTTAAACCATCCTCTAGCTGCAGGATCTGGATCAGTAATTCTAAGCGCAGGATGTGATTTTCTAAGTTCTATCAAACCACTGTAATATTCGAAAATGTTAGTATTAGTTAAAAGCCAACTCCAATCAATATCTCCGTTAGTTTTACTTGTATTTTGTCCTATTCTAGGCCTTACAAATTCTTGTCCAGACATAATCATAGGAATACCCATTGATGTAAACAATACGATAGCTCCAACTTTTGAAGCATTTGTAGCATCCGTAATAGTTAGACCTGAATAGTTCACAAGTTCAGTATAAACAGAATTTTCATCGTGAGATTCAAAGTAATTTACAACTTCAAGCGGTGAAGCAAAATTTCCACTGTCCTTGTCATAGTAAATCATTCTACCTACTCTTCCAACATTTTCGTAATTTTCTCCTTCAAAATTTCCTTTTCTTAACATAGCTTTCATTTTATCGTGAAACAATTCTCCCCATTGAGCCATTTTACCTTTGAAATCAACACTATTTGGTAACTGCTCCGCTATCCATATCTTGTTAGGATATCTTAATTTTAACGGATCTACTATATTGTTTATAAGATGAGGTCTTGCGTTTTTGTAAGGGTTACCACCTTCCATAGCAAAAGTCCCATCAAACCTAAACCCATCAACATTAAATTCTTTTATGTAATACTCTAGGGTATCGTAAACTAGTTTAGAAGCGGCATACCTCCAAATAGCAAACTTGTTACCCCAAGGAGTTGAATCATCTCCACCTGGTGAAGATTCAACAACACCATCACCATCAAAATCAAAGTAATAATTTTTATCTATACTCCAAAGATAGTTGTTATTATTTCCTGTATGGTTAAAAACAACATCAACAATAACAGCAATCCCAACTTTATGTAATTCATTTACCATAACCTTAAAATCATCAGGAGTGCCATAATCTGAATGTATAGCCATAAACAACGTAGGATTATACCCCCACGTATAACCTGAGTAAAATTCTTGAACATGTATAGGCATAATCTGTATTGCATTAACCCCTAAAGATAAAAGGTAATTAGTTTTCTCAAGTATACCTAAAAACTTACCTCTAACAGATGGAGGTACCGAACTATCGTTTGCAGTAAAACTACCAACGTGTAACTCGTATATAACAAGATTCGAGATATTTGGTACAAACGGATGCCAAGAAATTGTATTATTACTTTTAACAACAGAATTAAATCCTCCAAAACCATCACTTGTAATATGTTTAGAGTAAGGATCAGCAACCCAAATATTACCGTTTATAACGTACTTGTACTGAGCACCGTAAACCTGCGATATTGGCAATGAAACTTTCCATACTGCACCATGCTGAGTTAAGATTTTTTCCATTGGAGTAGATGTAGAGCTCCACCCATTAAAACTACCAGCTAAATTAACTTTGCTAGCACTAGGAGCAAAAATAAAAAAATAAACTTTTCCATCGTTAGATATTACAGCACCCATTTCACTCGGAAACGGTTGAAATACATTAGTATTGGTATTATCACCAACATATTGAGAACCACCTACATTAGGTTGAGGATTCGTACATCCATAAAGTATAAGGAACAAAAAAACAAAAAATGTAAATATTCTACCCATGTATAATCCCTCCTAAAACTAATTATACCAAAAGTTTAATTAGTTTTCTACTAATTTGAAATTTCCAAAAAACAAGTTCAAAAAATTTGAAAAGATACTCTGATTTTGTACATTATTAGGTAAATGAGTCATTTAAGAAATACAATTATCACCTTATCGTTAATACTTTCTCTCGGTAAATCTTACGGAACACCAGTATTTTTTAAAAATCACAATGCGGTAATTGGGGAGAAAGATAAATTTAACCTATTTTTAAAAACAGAAATTTACGAGAGATATTCAATAAATGTAACAAACTACAATATATTAGAATTTTCCATGGTAGGTACATACAATCCAAACAACTACGTTGAAGTAGGATTCAAGATACCATACCTTAAAATACTTCAAGCAAACGATAACGGAATAATAGGTGATATACTCCTATACTCTAAGTTTCTCATAGTAGAAGAAATATTTTCTTTTTTTGACAGTTTTCTACTTCAAGATTCAATAATTCTCAATATTTCACTTTCAACTGGCGTAAAGAAAGAAGATAGTTACAGAAACATAAACTTTGAAAAAGGATTGTACTTTCCACTATCTTCTGGTTATACAGACATAGAGTTTGGTAACGCTCTTTCATTAATAGGTAGTTTTTTTGCGTTATCTTTATACTCTTCTTTCGTTTCAGTTTCATCAAAAACAGAACCCCCTCTCGCATTTAACACCGAAAACGACAATTTTAACATAGGTACAACTTTCGAATTATTCATTCTTTACTCTAAAAGTTTAACTATCAAGTTATTCATTGAAAGTACTGCGTACTTACCTATATCTAATAAATCAAAGTATATAAACTTATGGTTTAACGGAATTGGTGCATGGACAAAATTGTTTGAAAGAATCATTCTTTCTTTTGGTTATTACAAAAACTTTCTAGATCCTACAGACTTTGAAAAATACTACAGTAGTACTATTTCATGTTACTTAGGAATTAGATTTTAATACCTTTCACACTAACACATTTTTAAAAAAGATTTTTCAAACCTAACAATATTTTTTCTATAGCATTTTTTCTATTGAGAGTGTAGATATGAATCTTTTTAAAGCCGTTTTTAATTAAATCATCCATTTGTGAAATTGCTACTTCAATACCCAAATTTTCTTCATCTAAAACATTTTCAAACCTATAAATTAATTCTTTAGGTATGGTTGCACCTACAGAAGTAGCAAAAGAGTAAACTTGCTTAAAATTAGTTATAGGCATTATTCCTGGAATTATATCGTTTTTTATGCCCTTTTTAATACACATGTCTACAAAATTATAGAAATACGAATTATCGAAAAACATTTGAGTTATAGCAAAACTCCCACCTTCATCAAATTTCATTCTAAGGTAATCAATCTCTTTATCAAAGTTTTTATAAGTTGGAAACCCTTCAGGATATGCACTAACACCTATACAAAAATGATCGCCAAAATTCTTTTTAATGAACTTTACAAAAGTTAACGCATCTTTAAAGTAAACATTAGAAATATCAAAATTACTAACCCATTTAGGTATATCTCCCCTTAAAGCAAGTATATTCTCTACTCCTATATCTTTGTAAGAATTAAGTATATTTAATATCTCTTGAGGTGTATGAGTGATTGAAGTAACATGGGGCATTACTGGAAATCTACAATTCTCTTTCACAAACTTAACCAAATTAAAGGTTTTATCTTTCGTACTACCACCAGCACCGTAAGTTATAGAAACAAAATCTGGCTTAAGATTAACGTAAAAATCAAACCCTTTCAAAAACTCATTAAAAATTACATCATCTTTCGGGGGGAAAAATTCAAAGGATAAACTGTAATCTTTACTACTTAAAATTTCACTTATCTTCATAAAGAAATATTTTAACAAACGCAAAATTATTCCATCAAATCAAAAAACGGAAACCTTAAAAAACCCAAAATCTTCCTATTTTTTAAAAACTACTAAAATAGGTGACAAAACTCCTATTATTCCA
>CALFVP010000055.1 GCA_937928175.1 uncultured bacterium
ATTTTAGGTACGAAGGAACAGATATATTCAATTTTTCTCTTATAGATCTTTCCAAAGATTTAACCAATTCTGATTTTTGTTCAAGGGTATTCAACGCTTGATCTATACCATTACCAAGTTTTTCGTCGTTGTAGTAAAACCAATTACCACTTTTCTTTATAACTCCAACTTCAGGACCTACAAGTAATATTTCATAAGCTTTTGAAATTCCTTTACCGTACAGTATTGGAACATCAGCAACTTTAAAAGGTGGTGCAACCTTATTTTTTGAAATTTTCACTTTACAAATCATACCTATACTTTCATCTCCTTTTTTTATATTGTCAATCTTCCTTGTTTCTATCCTCATTGAAGCGTAATATTTAAGAGCGGTACCACCTGTTGTTGTTTCTTGTGGTCCACCAAAGGAAAAACCTGTACTAATCTTCATTCTTAACTGATTTGTAAACACTATAGCGGTATTGTATTTAGCAGTAATAGAAGTAAGTTTTCTCATAGCTTGACTCATAAGTCTTGCCTGAACTCCAATTGTAGCATCACCAACATCACCATCTATTTCAACTTTAGGTACCAAAGCAGCAACAGAGTCTATAACTATAACATCCACAGCATTACTCCTTATTAAGTTTTCAACAATATTTAAAGCCTGTTCTCCAGATTCAGGTTGAGAGATAACAAGATCATCAAGATTTACACCTATTGCCTTAGCGTAAATAGGATCAAGAGCATGCTCAGCATCAATAAATGCAGCAATACCTCCCTCCTTTTGAGCTTCAGCTATAATATGCAAGCATATAGTAGTTTTACCAGAAGATTCATGACCGTATATTTCTGTAATTCTACCTCTAGGAACACCTCCTATACCAGTTATACTGTCAATAAGTATTGACCCTGTAGAAATAACCTTAACTTTCTCAACAGGGTGATCTTCACCAAGAATCATAACTGAACCTTCTCCGTAATCTTTTTTGATCCTGTTTATAGCTTCTAGAAGTGCTCTTCTCTTGTTTTCCTTATCGTTTTCCATAAATATACCTCCACCAAAAACACCTAACTCAAAAATGGTATAAAAGGAAAAAAAATATTTTCAAGTTTTTAATTTTACCAATAAATTTTTAACTAGAAATTGGGGAGCACAAGCTCCCCTCAAAACATTAAAGTCTTCCCGAAAGGATAACTTCAAAGTTTATACCTTTCTGCGGAAAAGCAGCAGGACTCAATCCCATACCACCATTCCTAGGATTCAAATTCCACCATTCCTGATTAAGTAAATTTCTTACTGCAACGGTTAAATCATAAGATACTCCAGAGAAAGTGAATATATTGTTAGCTAACAAAGAAGCATCAACTATCCAGTAAGCAGGTAACTTGCCAAGAGTTGTCGATAACGAATTTGCTGGACCTGGATCAATTTCACCTACAATATAGTTAAGCAAAGAGAAGTAGACGTTTTCAGTTACCTTATAAGATATTATTATACTTCCTTTGTGCTCAGGTATAGTCGGAACATCAGCATCCACCCGATTTGAATTAGTAGTACCACCACTTACAGATACCTTCCAGTAAGATTGTAATCCTTTTTGATAGGTATAACCTACCGTAAGCTGTACACTATCAAAGAAAGGTAAAGTTACCTTTAGATATTCTTCAGCACCCCATACCCTTACAATAGGAACTTCTATAACTCCTACACCATGCTCAGGTATAGTAACCTTAAAATTCTCACCGTAGTTGTAGAAAACAGCAAGAGAATTCTGTAACCAATCGGATACCATTTGGAACCAGCTTGTCTCAAATGTCCATGTAGAAGCAGATTTAAGTTCTTGCACACCACCTTGCCTATTAGCAGCACCCCACAATTCAAAAACTGTAGGTTCCCTAAAAGCTCTACCAACAAGAAGTTTAAACGAAGAGTTTTCAAACGGCTTCAATACAAAACCACTTCTGGGGTTAATTTCAATCCTAGATTGATTACTGACAATGTAGACATCACCTCTACCACCAACTGTTAAGAAAAGAACTTCATTTATCAAAGGAATTTCCCATTGCAGGTATCCACCAAGTTTTGTCCAAGAAGCTAACTGTTTATCAATATCAACATACGGATGAACATCAATAACGTTTGTTGGACCGGATATTAAAGTAGACCAATCTAATCTATTCCAAGATGCTCCTAAACCTCTTAGGATATCCAAAACAAGACCCAAAGTTAACCTATTTTTCTCAGTGAAGTATAGAGCAGCTTGTAACTCTGTCTGGAATCTTAAACTACCAGGAGATTTGAGGTTTGAATAAAATCCTCTCCAAGCTTCAATATCACCTCTTGTTATGTTTGTATCTTGCACATTGGTATAGTTTCCATCTGGTAAAACTTCGTAAATATCTGCAACTTGTGTGTGATTACCCCAAAGGTAATCTTGCCAAATCCTCTGTTCTAACTTTAATTTGAAAAACTCAGGAATAATAAACGATTCAAATCCACCAAAAACTATTCTCTGATCTCTACCATCTTCATCAAAATAGTAAACCCACTGTACATCTTGTACTCCTCTTCCATCAATTTGGTAATTGTAAATTCCTCCCAAATAGAAAGGACCATAACTTAACTTTGCATACAAATACCTATTATATCCCGTATCTTGATAATCCCATGGGGTATAAGTAGGTCTTCTGTTGATATTAGGTGTCTGAGGAGCATAAACAGTATAGTTTGTTACCTTATCGTAGTAATTAGGTCCATCGGTCAAGTAAACTCTACCAAAAACTTTATACTTAAAATCCCCTACTTTACCACCAAGTAAAGCAGAAGAAGATATAGTATTGTAAGATCCAAACTTAACTCCAGCTTTTAAACCTTTTATCTCTTCTTCATCGTAAGTTACAAGGTTAATTATACCACCAACAGCATTAGCACCGTACAACGAAGATGCTGGACCTTGAATAACCTCAATCCTTTTAACATGATAAAGAGGATAGTTATGACTTATAAATGATTCACCAGCAATATTGTTATTCATCTCAACACCATCAAGTAGTACTAAAGTAGTATCAAAAGCACCAACAAAACCTCTCTGTCCACCAAACAAGAAGAAATCAGGATCATAAACATCTATACCAGGTATAAACCTTAAAACCTGATTAAGCTCCGAGAAACCCCATATCCTTAAATTCTTTTGATCAATAACATAAACAGTAGCAGGAGCTTCAGATACACTTTGCTTTTGCTTTGTAGCAGCAACAACTATGCTTTCCTCTATCTTAAAAAAGTCTTCCTCCGTAATTTGGGAAGATCCAACAACAGGAAAAGCAACTAAAATTATTAAAAGTAAAGTAAAGTCATCTTTAGGTGGAACACCTTGTGAAAAATTTTCAACCTCACTCAGTATAAAAGAAAGTAATTTCTTACCGTAAAAACCATTGTTTACACCGTTATAAACAATCTCCTTTAATCTCTCAAGTCCAAGCTCATCGTTAGACAGATTTCTTCTCTCTATTATACCATCCGTATACAAAATAATCTTATCACCTTCTGTGACTTTATAGTTTACAGAAGAACATACGTAAAGTTTTGGATCCAAAATCCCAACAATAGAACCATTTGAATCTGGTATCTCCTTAAATTCTTTTGAAAACTGATTGTAAATAATGGGTTTATGGTGTCCACCTGACCCTGAAAAAAGATTACCTTCTCTATCAAGTAAAGAAAGAAATATAGTAAGATAATTTACCATAACCTGATCCTCAGTATCACTGTTTATCATCATCATTTTCTCATTTAACTTTTCAATTATCTCTCCAGGATCTTTACTCTCAAAGCTTATATTGAGTAGAGATATCTTTAACATGGTAGTTATAAGTGCAGCTGGTATTCCATGTCCTGATACATCAGCTACGTAAAACAATAACCTATTACCAGGTACCACAAAAATATCAAAAAAATCTCCACCTATTTTTTCCATCGGTTGTGAATACCCCACAATAGAAAATTCATTCCATCTATAAACACCGTTGGGCATTATTCTCCTTTGTATAACACTTGCAAAATCTAACTCCATTTGAATAAGCCTATCTTTTTCTCTCAATTTTTCATAAGCTTCCTGTAATTCTCTAGTTCTCTGAGCAACTAATTCTTCCAAATGCTCACTGTATTCTTTTATGTTTTTTCTCATATCATCAAATGTCCTAGCAAGCAAACCTATCTCATCACTTGATAATATTTCAACTTTATAATCAAAATTTTTCTTACCAAACTCGATTGCAGCATCTCTTAACTTGAGTATTGGCATAGAAAAACTTCTGGCAAAAAACCAACTAAATACAATACCTAACCCCATCAAAAACAAAACTATGATCACAGATATCACTATATTTCTTATAAGCTCTTGATTGAGGTATTTAAGAGTTGTACCAAACCTTATATAAGAAGAAACTGTATCACCTATAAGAACTGGAACTTTAACATCAATACACTGTTCACTTTCGTGATTTACAATCCTTATCAAAATATCACCTGAAAAATCATATTCATAGGGATTTAAACTCCTAATAACCTTAGAAATACCTTTATAAGATGAAAAGATTTTCTCTTGGTCTTGGATAACCTCATCTTTAAACACAGGTGATATAACATTTTCATTTACATCTTCTAAATATCCATAAACTATTTCTTT
>CALFVP010000056.1 GCA_937928175.1 uncultured bacterium
TTTTCTTTTTTCTTTGTCAAAAATTTTTCTTCCCATTTCGCAGAGTTTATCAACTTCTTTGTTTGCGTATCCAACGTAATTTATTCCGTTGTTTGTTTGTGATGAATGCCATATATCGTAAGGATCAGGATCAATTGATAGCGACCATCCAAACATTACCATTTGGAAATTTCTGCTGTCAATTGTTTTTGTTACCATTGACCACTCCATTATTCTTATGTTAAGTTCAACTCCTATGCTTTTTAATGTTTCTTTAAGTATTTCTGCTATTTTTATTCCAGTTTCACTTCCTTGTGGTACTATTAGTTCTATCGATAGTTTAGTGTTATTTTTTTCTCTTATTCTATCTTTTGGGTTAACTTTCCATCCTGCTTTTTCAAGGAGTTCTGAAGCTTTTTCAAGTGAGAATTCGTAGTCCTTTACATCTGGATTGAATGCCCAACTGTTTGGTGGAAATGGTCCTGAAATTGGTTCTGCTAAATCAAAGTATACACTCTTTTTTATTTTTTCTTTATCTATAGCATGTGCTAAAGCTTTTCTTACAAGGTTATCTTTTAGTATTGGATCTCTTAGGTTTAGTGCTATTTGTGATATGTTTAGAGTGTAGTATTTAAAAGTGTTGAATTTAGATTTAAACCACTCTTGTTGTGCTTGGTTTACCCAGTCTATTGGTCTTATTCCTGCAAGATCAGTTTCTCCAACTTTAAGAGCGTTAAATTCTACCGTAGGGTCTTTGATTATTTTGAATACAATTTTTCTAATTTTAGGTTCTTTTTCTTTATCCCAGTAGTTAGTAACTTTTTCAAGTATTACGTATTGTCCTGGGGTTATTTTTTTTACGTAGTATGCTCCACTTCCTATAGGAAACGAATTGTATTTACTGTTTTGAAAATCTTCTTTTTCAAAGATGTGTTTTGGTATGGGTGTCATTGCCCAACTTTCAAGTGCTGGTGCGTAAGGTTGTTTGTATTTCACTTCGAAAGTTAAAGTATCTATTTTCTTTACGTATTCAACATCTTTATATTGAGCTACTTTATTGAATGCTCTGGATATTGGGTTTGTTATCATGGAATACGTGTAAATGATATCATCTGATGTTATGGGAGTTCCATCTTGCCATTTAGCGTTTTGCTTTATTTTGAATCTGAAGATCTTTGAGTCCGGTGATACAGTGTAACTTTCAATAATCTTTGGTACAAAATTTAAGTTTTTATCAACTTCAAATAAGGAATCGTATACAAATCCAATAACTAGCGATGAGTATAGGTCTAGCGAAGATACAGGGTTTAGCGTCTGTGGTTCTTGTGAAAGTGTAATTACAATTGTTTCTTCATCTCTCAAGTTAGATTTCGAACAAAATGAAATTAGCATACTTGAAATTAAAAGTATTGTAATTAAGGTTATAGTTTTCGTTTTCATACTTCCTCCGTATAATTCTAAGATTCTTTAAACTTCCTTTTCTAGTTGAGGAGTGAAAAGTTTTGGTAAAATTTTTATACTTTTAAGTTGAAAAGTAGTAAATACGTTGTTGAAACTAATTAACGTATGCCAGATTTAACTTTTTTTTCAAAGGATCCTATAGAATGTCCTGTGTGTGGGTATCAATTTAGGAGAGAAGAGCTTATGTCTGGTGGTGGTAGGTTGAATGCAGGTAAACTTACCGAGGAGCTTAGACGTTTGTACATACCTACTCAAAAGTGGGGTAAGGTAAACCCTTTAATTTATCCTATTACTGTTTGTCCTAACTGTTTTTACTCTGCCTTTAAGGAAGATTTCAGGAATAAGTATTTAACTGAAAGTGAAATAATGGCTTTGGAAAATTATAGAAAAGTTAGGGGTGAGTATGCTATTGCTATAGTAGGTAATGTAGATTTTGAGAAACCAAGGGATTTAAATCATGGACTTTTAAGTTATATTCTTGCTGTAAGTTGTTATCCTTTCCTTTCTAAAAAGGTGGCTCCTTCTTTTAAGAAAGCTTTAGCTTCACTTAGAGCAGCATGGCTTGCAGGTGACCTTTTGGATGAAACGAAAAATCATATGTATGCAAGACTTCAATTACTACTTTACAGAAAATCTTTGGAATTTTATTCTGAGTTTTTGGAAAATCAATCTAAAGGTAAAGAAACCATAGATAGTATAAAATTTTTTGGTCCGGATACCGATAAAGATTTTGGGTTTGATGGAGTTTTGTACATATGCGCAGTTTTGAAGTATAAGTTACTTTTTCTTGAAGAAGATATTAATAGAAAACTTGAGATACTTTCTGAGTGCAAAAGGTATATTGCTAAATTTGTTGGTATTGGCAAAAAAAGTGTAGATAAACCATCTGATGTTATAGAGTTAGGTAGAGATCTATACGATAGGATGTCTAAAGATGAAGAGGATTTAAAATCACAGTTAGGTCAAGAATTTCAGGAAAGTTAAAAATTTTTTGTGAGGTTTTCCCAGTTTTGTAAAACTCTAAACGATAGATCTTTTACGTTTATATTTAGTATGTTTGATGCGAATTCGTAGGTGTACTTTACCATGTAAGGAAAATTTTTTTGTCCCCTGAATGGTACTGGTGCTAAAAAAGGTGCATCCGTTTCGAATAATACTTTATCCAGTGGAATGTATTTTATTGTTTCTTGGAGGTTTACTGCTTTCTTAAACGTTAGGTTACCTGCAAATGAGATGTAGTACCCTAGATCAATGTAAATTTTTGCTATTTCTTTTGTTTCTGAAAAGCAATGTATTATTCCTTTTACAGATGGGAATTTTTTTAGTATTTCGATTGTATCTTTTGTAGCTTCTCTTGTATGTATTATTACAGGTTTACTGTATTTTTTTGCTAGTTCCATTTGGAATTCAAAAAGTTCTATTTGTTCGTTTTTTGGTTTGTGCATTCTGTAGTATTCCAATCCTATTTCTCCTATGAAATGGATGTTGTAATTTTCTATTACATCTTGGAGTTTTTTTTCCAATTCTGGAGATAAGGTATACTCTGGGTACCATCCGCATGCTATTTTTATGTTTTCTTCTAGAATTTTATTGATTATGGTTTTATTTTTTAGTAGTGCATCTGGGGATGTGTATACGTTTATTCCGGATACTAGCCCTTTGCTCTTTGAGTCTTTTATTAATTCTTCTTGTTTTTCGGTATTTTCTTCTATCATGTTTAGGTGAAAGTGTGAGTCTATAAACATTTTAGTCTTCTCTTGATAAAAATCTTGTTATTCTTACTACTGCTTCTTTTATTCTTTGTTTATTTTGTACCAATGCAAATCTTACGTATCCTTCTCCGTGATCTCCAAATCCGCTTCCAGGCGAACATACAACACCTGTTTCTTCTATTAGTAGTTTTGTAAATTCAAGTGATGTTAAAGCTGAATACTTAAGTGGTATTTTAGCCCATACGTAAAAAGTTGATTTTGGCATATTTATTCTCCATCCTGCTCTGTTTAATCCTTCTACAAGTGTAAGTATTCTGTCGTAGTAATTTTCTTTTACTTCTTGTATAAAGTCATCGCAATACCTTAGAGCTTCTATTGCTGCAAGTTGTATTGCTTTGAATATTCCAAAGTCTATATAACTTTTTGTTTTCTTAAGAATTTCTATAAGTTTTTGGTTACCTGCTGCAAAACCAACTCTCCATCCTGCCATGTTGTAACTTTTTGATAAAGTGTTAAATTCTATACAAAAATCTTTTGCTCCTTTTACTTGTAGTATACTTGCAGGTTTTACATTTTCGTCGTATATTAAGTCTGAATACGTTATATCGCTTAAAATTATTATTCCTTTGTCTTTGAAGAAATCAACGAGCTCTTCGTAAAATTCT
>CALFVP010000057.1 GCA_937928175.1 uncultured bacterium
CAAACAATGGTATTTCAGAAATCCATTCAGAAATATCATATAACTGTAAATCTTTATCAAAATTAAAACCACAAGAATTATTTTTATAACTAACAAAAAACGATAGTAATTTTGAAAAAAACTTTAGTTGTTTAACTGTAATTTTTTTAGGCATAGGAGTAAAATTGTTTTTGTACAACCAAACTCTGACATTTTCAATTTTTAACTCAGTAGAGCTTGGGATTTTCTTTTTGAATATTGAAAAACTACAATCTATTAATTGTTGTAGTGCTAAATTAGACGTATACATTTTTTGGTAGAGGTACTCCTTGTATTTTGAATATAAGCATTTTAATTTTATATAATTAATAACGTATATGTCAAAAAGTCTAAACAGAAAGGATAAGAAAACATACACTTATATTGATACAGAAGAAATCAAAAACGAGATACTACCTAAGGTAACAAAACTACTTAAAGAAATGGGATACGAATTAGTTGATTTAGAAATTAGAAAAGGGAAAAGTATAAATCTAGAGATAGAAATATACTCTAAAAACAAAAATATTTCTCTTAAAGATTGTGAAAAAGTGTCAAACATTATTTCAAGAATGCTTGATGTAGAGGATCCTATACCTGTTAGTTACAATTTAGTAGTAAGTTCTCCAGGGGTAAACAGAAAGCTAAAGAATCTAAAAGAATACGAAATATTTTCAGGTCGAGATGTTGAGGTAAAAATCAGCAATTTTGAAAATTACAACCTAAAGAGTGAACTAAGTATTGCTAAACTTATAGGAATAGATAAAGATATTGTAAAGTTTGACATAGACGGGAAAGAAGTATGGATTGATATTTCAGACATTATTTATACTAAACTTCATTTTGATGTTTCAAAGTACTTTGGAGGTGTATAAAGTATGATGCTTCTCGATATAAAAAAAATATTCCAAGAGTTGGATCTTCCAGAAGACATAGTGCAAAAAATGCTACAAAATGCATTTTTAGCAGGTTACAAAAAAGAGTACGGCAATAATTACGACAATATGGTATTTAGAATATCCGAAGATGGCAAAAAAGCCGAAATAATTTCAATAAAGACAATAGTAGAAAAAGTAAAAGATCCGGTGTTAGAGATCTCTATAGACAAAGCTAAAAAGATCTCAAGCGATGCTAAAATTGGAGACAAAATAGAAGTACCTATATCACCGGAAAACTTCAGTAGGCAAGCTGTGGAAGTTATAAAAAACGTGTTTTTATCAATGAAAATGGAGATTGAAAGAGATAAAGTAACATCCATATTTAAAAACAAGATAGGCGATATTCTGGTATGTAAGATAAGCAACATGAAAGGCAGGGGCATAGATGTAATAGTTGATATTGGAACATTAAAAATTGATGGATTTATACCTCCAGAACATCTAATGTCAGAAGATCATAGGTTATTCAAAACTGGAGATAATATAAAAGCAGTACTTATAGATATAATCACTCCTCAAGAAACTCAAGAAACAAACACAAAAAGAAATATACGCAGAGAATCAAAACTCATACTATCCAGGACAGTACCTGAATTTATAAAGAAACTATTCTTTAACAACATTCCTGAAGTAAATAAAGGAATAGTTGAAATAAAAGCAGTTGGTAGAATAGCAGGAGAAAGATCAAAAGTAGCAGTATACTCGAATTTTCCAGGTATAGATCCTGTGGGAGCGTGTATAGGAATTGGCGGAAGTAGAATAATAAGTGTTTCAAAAGAGGTAAGTGGTGAAAAAATAGATGTAGTTTTGTGGAGTGATGATGTATCAGAGTTTGTTAAAAACGTTCTTGGAAGAGATGCTGTACACTCTGTAGAAGTAAGGGAAAAAGAAGTATTAGTAAAAATATTTGAATCACATCTAAACATACTAGGTAAAAATTCTATAAACGTAAAACTTTTATCACAAATGATTAATAAAGATGTCAAAGTAATGTTAATATCCGAAGAGCAATCTCCTTACAAAAGTGAAATATTCATAGAAGAGGAGGAAGTAAACGAAAACACTTACGTAGATTATTTACCTTTTGATAAAGAAGTGTTAGATAAACTAAAAGAGAAGAATATAAAAACTATTGGAAATTTACTAGAAAATTTAGATTCATTAAAATCGTTGGGCTTTTCTTCAAGAGAGATATCTCACATAAATAGTATAATAAATGAATACATTGAGGTAGAGATTGAGGAGGAATGATGACAGAGAAGAAAAAAATAAAAATAAAAATAAAGAAAAAGGTTACTCAGGAAGATATCCAAGAAAACGGAAAGACAGAAACTAGTGAAACAGTAACATTACCCGAAGAAAAGTCAGAAATTAAGGAGAAAATTAATACCAAAGTAGATCAAAGAGAAGTAACTTTCAAGAAAAGTTACGAAGAGAGCAGAAGAAGTTGGAGACCTCAAGAATACAAAAAAAGAGAATATGAAACTAATATACAAAAAAGAAAACCTTTCCAAGGGAAAAAAGAAGGATACGATAGAGGAAAAGTAGCAACTAATAAAACCGAATATTCTAAAACCCCAGGTAAATTTAGTTTAAAAGACAAAATAAAACCAACACCTACGCAAAGTAAACAACTAAAACCTACACCACCAGCGTTTACACCTAGAAAACTTAAACCTAAGAAAAATTCAGATATTGAACTATATATCACAGAAGAATCATTTGAATCAAAATTAGAAGCTGAGTTTTTAAGGAAGCAGAAAGAGAAAACCTATGCCGTACCTGAAGAGATAGAAATATACGATGTAATAACTGTTGGAGATTTAGCCAAAAAGATGAATGTAAAATCATCTGATCTTATAGAAGTACTAAACAAGTTAGGTTTAAACGTAACAATAAATGACAAGATAGACGCAGACACTGCAAGTGTTGTTGCAGAGGAATTTGGAGCAAGGGTCAGAGTTAAATCCGTATTTGATGAAATAAACATCGAAGAAGAACCAGATAACGAAAACTACGTAAAAGAGAGGCCACCCGTTGTAACAGTAATGGGGCATGTGGATCACGGTAAAACCACTTTGTTAGACGCAATAAGAAACACCAAAGTTGCCCAAAGTGAAACAGGTGGAATAACTCAACACATAGGAGCATCAGTTATAGAAATAAACGGTAAAAAAATAACTTTTATAGACACACCTGGACATGAAGCATTCACTGCCATGAGAGCAAAAGGAGCAAAAGTAACTGATATTGTAGTACTAGTAGTTGCAGCAGATGACGGCGTAAAAGAACAAACCTTGGAAGCTCTAAACCATGCAAAAGATGCAAACGTACCAATTATAGTTGCAATAAACAAAATCGATGCACCTGGAGCTAATCCCGATAGAGTAAAAAACCAACTTAGTGAACTAGGACTAATTCCAGAAGAATGGGGTGGAGATACTATGTACGTTGAAATATCCGCCCTCAAAAAAATCAACATTGATAAACTTCTCGAATCCATACTACTACAAGCAGAGTTAATGGAACTAAAAGCAGATCACCATAAAAAGGGAATAGGTTTTGTAATAGAAAGTAAAATTGAACAAGGAAGAGGTATAGTATTTTCAATAATAGTTAAAAACGGTATAGTTAAGGTTGGAGATAACTTTTTAGTTGGTACAACAAGTGGAAAAGTTAGAGCAATATTCGATGATAAGGGAAATAAAATTGATAAAATACTACCAGGGTTACCTGGAGAAATAGTAGGAGCAGATGATCTTCCTAACGCTGGTGATAAATTTAACGTAGTAGAATCTGAAGAAATAGCAAGAGAAATAGCAGAAAAAAGAAAGTACTATCTAAAGATAGAAAATATAAAAAGCTTAAAGGTCAAAAATTTATTTGAAGAGAAAAAAGAAATTAAATACATTATCAAAGCGGACGTTTTTGGTAGTTCAGAAGCAATAAAGTACTCTTTAGAAAAGTTATCCAACGAAGAAATTTCGATAAAAGTTATACACTGGGGGGTTGGACAAGTAAATGAAAGCGATGTTATGCTTGCAAAAGCAGGAGAAGCTTCGATAATAGCATTTAGAACAAAGGTAGGAGCAAAAGCTTCAGAAATGGCAGAAAAAGAAAAAGTAAAAATCAAAAAATATAACATAATATACGAAATAATTGAAGATGTAAAAGAAGAAATAAAAGGATTGAAAGAATCTATATTTGTAGAAAAAGTTTTAGGTACAGCTGAAGTAAGAAAAGTTTTTAGAATAAGTGGTGTAGGAAACGTTGCAGGGTGTTACGTAAAAAGCGGAGTGATTCAGAAAAAATCAAAAGTAAGAATATACAGAGATAACACACTAGTCTTTGACGGCGAAATACTATCGTTAAAACACATTAAGGATGATGTAAATGAAATAAAGGAAGGATTCGAATGTGGAATTTCTTTCAAAAACTTCAACGACATAAAGGAAGGAGACATAATAGAATGCTACGTACTTGTAGAACAGCAATAGAAATTTGTTTTCCAAAAAATTTTTATTAGTTTTTAAAATCTATGGAGGTAAAGGGATGCTAAAAACAAAAGTAGATATTTCTTACCTCAAAAAACTAGCACGTGAAATGAGAAAAAAGATACTTATAATGACACATGAGGTAAACAGTGGACATCCTGGCGGATCAATGTCCTTAGTTGAAATAATGTTATCTTTATACTTTTACAAAATAAAGTACGATACCACTAACCCTTTATGGGATGAAAGAGACAGAGTTATAATATCCAAGGGACATGCAACTCCTGTAGTGTACCTTACATTGGCAAAAGCTGGATTTTTCGATGAAAACGATTTAATGAAAGGGTTTAGAAGGTTTGGATCAGTATTCCAAGGACATGTTTACACTGGTGTACCTGGAATAGAATTCAATACTGGTTCTTTAGGGCAGGGTTTATCAGCAGGTATAGGTATAGCATTGTCTTCAAGATACAAGAAAAAAGATTTCAACGTATACGTTATACTTGGTGATGGAGAAATACAAGAAGGTAGTATATGGGAAGCAGCAATGTTTGCTTCTCATCATAAAATCGATAATCTATGTGCTATAATAGACTATAACAAAATTCAAGAAAACGGTTTTGTAAACGAGATACTTAGCATTGAACCACTTAAAGACAGATGGGAATCATTCGGATGGAACTATATAGAAATAGATGGACACAACTTTGAGCAAATATTTGAAGCTCTGGACGCTTTTACAAGTAGTAAAGGACAAGGTAAACCAACAGTAATAGTCGCAAACACTATAAAAGGTAAAGGAGTATCTTTCATGGAATACAATCATACCTACCACGGAAGAGCATTAAACAAAGAAGAACTTGAAAAAGCATTACAAGAATTAGAAGGGGAAAAATAATGCAACCTAAACCAACAAGAGACGGATTCGGTGAAGAACTTGTCAGCTTAGGGTACGAAAACGAAAAAATAATAGTGTTTTCGGCAGATTTAGAAGATTCTGTAAGATCAGAATACTTTAAATTCAAGTTTCCTGAAAGGTTTTACAACGTAGGAATAGCAGAACAGAACATGGTAGGAATAGCTGCTGGACTAGCTAAAGAAGGATTCATTACATTCGTAACATCCTTTGCCGTTTTCCTAACAAACAGAGCATACGATTTTATAAGAATTTCGGTTTGCTATAACAATTTCAACGTAAAACTTTGTGCTTCACATGCAGGAGTAACAGTAGGTGAAGATGGTGCAACAGCTCAATCACTAGAAGATATAGCAATAATGGCAGTATTACCCAATATGAGAGTAGTTTGTCCAGTAGATTACTTAGAAGCAAAAAAAATAACAAGATTCATCACCAACGAATACGGTCCTTTCTACATGAGATTAAGCAGAGCACCATACCCAATAATAACATCCGAAACAGATAAATTCGAGTTCGGTAAAGGTAAAATATTCATGGAAGGAGAAGACTTAACTATAATATCTTACGGAATAACCGTCTCAGAAAGCTTAAAAGCAGCGGAAGAACTCAAAAAAGATGGAATATCCGCAAGAGTAATAAACATGAGCACTATAAAACCATTTGATGAACAATTAGTACTGGACTCTGCAGAAAAAACAGGAGCAATACTGGTAGTTGAAGAACACGAAATAACAAACGGACTAGGAAGCATGATAGCAAGATTTTTATCTACTAAAAAACCAGTACCTATGGAATTTATCGCAGTAAACGATGTTTTTGGCGTATCAGGTAAACCTTACGAACTCCTAGAACATTTCGGACTTGACTATAAAAACATCTATAACGTCTCAAAAAAACTATTAAAAAGAAAAAAATCTAATTCCTCTCATAAGAAAAATAATCAATAAATAAATTCCTATCAAGAATATACAAATCGTTATAAATTAGATACCCACTTATACTAACACTAGTTTTGTCTATATCGTTATCAAACTTGATGTTAGTAACTATTCTATTATTAAAGTACATTGAAGTAGTATCTCTAACTACTTCAACAGTCATTAAAACATTATTACTTTGAAACTCATTAGAAATAGCGTACTTAAGACTAACCCTAGGAGATAAAACCTCAACTTCAACTACGTTAGTATTTTCAATACCAGAAAAAAAATACCTAAAAGAAATAGTAATATTCCATGTATTATTAAAAAGTTCCATCTCAACAGCTACATTAGTGTTTCTATTTAAAACAAGCATAGAAAATTTACCGTTTCTAAAGTTTTTCAAAGACTTAACTCCTCCACCTTCTAATACTCCGTAAGGTATGTTTATAACCAAATTACCATTAGATACAGAAACGTTATCATCATTCAACCTAGAAGAATACTTAAACACATTGTTAATCTTATACCATACCTCAGAATCAAAAAAATCAAAATTATCAAACAGAAAATCTCTATCAAAAATTCCTGAATCGTAGATAACAGTATTACATGAAAACAATACAAAAACAAAACCAACTAGTAGAAATTTTCTAAACATAAAGAATAATATAATAAAAACTCTAAATACTTTCAACAAACCTTACCCAAGCCCCATACTTACCAGTTCACAAAGTAAAAACGTAGAAAAATTTCTAAGAAATTACTAAATTTATACTTTATGAAAGAAAGTAAAGTAGTTATTGTGACAGGTGGAACTTCAGGTATAGGAAAAGAAACTTCTAAACTGTTATCTCAAAAAGGTTTTACTGTATACGCGTGTGGTAGAAACTTAGAAAAAGCCCAAGATTTAAAAGAATTTAACGTAAGCCTAGACTTTGTTGATTTCGAAAAGGATGAAACAATCCAAAGTTTTGTAGAAAAAGTTTTCAAATCATCTGGAAGAATAGATGTTTTAATAAACAATGCTGGTTATGGAATAGCAGGAACAATAGAAGATATACCAATAGAAGAAGCTAAAAGACAATTTGAAGTAAACCTATTTGCTCAAATAAAAATATCAAAATTAGTAATACCAATAATGAGAGAACAAAAGAAAGGTAAAATAATAAACATAACATCAATAGCATCACTTATTCCTTCACCTATTTTAAGTTGGTACTCCGCTTCAAAAGTAGCTTTCTCATTTATGAGTTTTGCACTAAGGCAAGAAGTTAAAAAGTTTGGAATAGATGTAGTTGAAATAGCACCAGGAGGAATAAACACAAACTGGCCGAATGTTACCATCCAGTACCTTGAAAAATTCTCTAAAAATTCCCTTTACGAAAAAGAAATAAAAAGAGTTTTCGACTTTTTTAAAAACAGTATACAATCATCACCTTCACCGAAGGTAGTAGCAAAAAAAATACTAAAAATAATAAACAAAAGAAAAACAAAACCTACGTACTTTGTACCATCATACGGAAACCTTATAAACATTTTTGCAAAAATCACCCCTAAATTCATATTCGACAAATTCTATACACTAATTCTCAAATAAAATTTCTCTAAGTTGAAAAAAAGATACCTTTTCAAAAAAAAAGAATATAATGAAAGTTATGAAAAAAAGATATTTACCTATTTGGTTTTACATAGGAATAATTATTCTACTTTTGGTACCTGTAGGAATAATTTTCAAGATAGATGTTATTCTAACATGGCTGACACCGATATTCTGGACAGGATATATATTACTAATCGATGGGATAATATTCTCATTCAAAGGCAAATCATTTTTAATATTTCAAGGAATTTTTATAGTTATTATACTCTCAATAGTAGTATGGTGGTTCTTTGAATGGACAAATATTTTTCTATCAAATTGGCATTACGTAGGATTAACTGAAAATATACTTAGATACATAGGGTACTTTTGGGCATTTGGTACAATAATACCTTGCATACTTCTAACCTACGGATTACTTCTAGTAATATTCAAAAACGTGAGAATAGAATTTAAAGGCATAAACGTAAAAAATAAATACTTAACGTTAATGATATCGGTAGGGATACTATTTTTACTCTTACCAATAATACCGTTTAGCCTAAAATTCGTAAATAGAAGTGCTGATATTGAGCTCTTTTCATGGATGATGGTACTTGGAGATATAAAAATAAGTGAATATATGGCATTTGCTGTATGGACATTCGGTTTTTTAATACTTGATCCTATAAACTACCTTATGCAAAAACCATCAATAATAGGATACATTGAAAAAGGAAATTACAAAGTAATATCTTTGTTATCTCTTTCTGGAATAATATGTGGTATACTCTGGGAAAGTGTAAATTGGTTTGCAACAACAAGGTGGGTTTACACCGTTCCTATACTGGGTAACATAAAAATATTCGAAATGCCAATATTAGGATACTTAGGTTTTATAACATTTGCTTGGGAAATATACGACATAGTTTCTTTCCTATACAGACCTGCAATCACAAGAATACAAGAATGGCTTTTATAGATGTTTTAATCTTAACTCAAATCGGTCAAAACTTAGGATTAGGACACTTCAAAAGAATGAAAATTCTCGAGAATTTTCTAAACAACAATTCCATAACCTCAAAACTAATAACTTTTCAAGAAATAGAAGAAAAAATAATTAAAAAATCTCAAGTAATAATACTTGATGCCAGAGAGATAGAATTAAATCTTATAAACTACCTCATAAGTAAAAACAAAAAACTAATATCATTGGATGATCTAGAAACATCGAAACCTTACCTTATCTCAGTTATGTCATTACCGTATACAAAAACATTTGGTCCAAATCCAAACTTCGAAGGTTACGAATACTTAATACTTAATCCAATACTAAACAACGTTCAAAAAACCGAGGAACTTGACATACTCATAACTTTCGGTGGAGAGGATCCCAACAATCTAACCATAAAGTTTTTAAAAAACTTCTCAGAAATACTTAAAGACAAAAAAGTAGGTATACTAATCGGTGAACTTTTTAAAAACAAAGAAGAAATAAAAAATATTTGCATTTTAAAAGGAATACAATTATACCAAAACGTACCAGCCTACAAAGTAATCTCAAAATCCAAAACAATAGTAACATCTTTCGGAATGACACTTTACGAATCCTTAACATTAGGTAAAAACGTAATACTTTTTAACGCTTCCGAATACCACCATAACCTATTTAGAAACAGTAACTTAGAAGAAAAATATAACGTACTAGAAATAGCATTTTGTAAAGGATCAGAAATTGTAATAACTCGTGATATAAAAAACATCAATTTTAAAAACAATGAAAACACTTTTAAAATAGACATAACACAAAACTTAAACAGATGGAAGGAATTAATAGAAAGGGTTTTTAACATCAAAGAAAACATAGATAAAACCTTTGGCAGTGTCTCAATAAATAGGTCTACAGACAAAACGGAATTTTACAAAAACGGTAAAACCATACTTATCAATTTCTAATTACTCGAAATACTCTATTTTGTTTGAGGGAGTTTCCCAAACAGTTACCTTGTAAACATTTAAACCTTTTTCTTTAGCTTTGTCGAAAACGTATTTAGCGATACATTCTGCAGTTGAAGGATAGATGATATCATTTAAATGTTTATGATCTAAATCAAGGCTTTGAAGTACCTTTTTTATTTCATTGAAATCAACACCTATACCTATACTATTCAGTTCACTTACAATTACAGAAATTTCTATTTTCCAGCGATGTCCATGCAATCTAGCGCAAACACCATCGTATCCTTCAACTACATGTGAAGCATCTACCTCTATACTTTTAGATATTATCCATTTTGGCATTTTAGTTTATAATACCTAATAGTTTTCCATGTTTTTGGAAAACTGTCAAAGCCCAATCTAACTGTTCATCCGTATGTGTTGCCATATAGCTTGTTCTTATAATAGTTTCTGAAGGAGGTACAGCTGGTGGTAATACAGGATTAACAAAAATTCCTTCATCTGATAAAGCTTTCCAAAACTTTAATGTTTTTTCAAAATCATTAACCTTAAGAGGAATTATAGGAGTACAAGCACTACCAATATCAAACCCAATATCTTTAAAGGCTTTTAGCATTTTATGAGTTATCTTCCAGAGTCTCTCTATTCTTTCTGGTTCTTCGTAAATTATATCTATAGCTTTACTTACCGTAGCAACGGTTGCTGGTGTTGGACTAGCACTAAATATTAAAGCTCTAGCTTTATGTTTAAGGTAATTTATTAACCTTTCACTACCTGCAACAAAACCACCAATTGAAGCGAAACTTTTACTAAAAGTTGACATTATTATATCAACCTCATCATCTAACCCGAAGTGATGTACAGTACCTTGTCCATACTTACCACCTAAAACCCCCATACCATGAGCATCATCAACCATAATCCAAGCACCGTACTCCTTACAAACTTTAACTATGTTAGGCAAATCTGCAATATCACCTTCCATACTAAAAACACCATCTACAACAACTAACTTAGCTTTTTCCTCAACTTTAGACAAAACTTTCCTTAAATGTTCAGCGTTATTATGAGCAAACCTGTACATTTTAGCACCAGACAATTTACAAGCATCTATAATAGAAGCATGATCAAGTTTATCTGTTATAACTGCATCACCAGGACCAAGCAATCCAGCTATTGCAACAAGGTTAGCCATATAACCAGTACTAGTAAGTAACGCAGCTTCTTTATTAACAAACTTAGCTAACTTCTCTTCTAACTCTTCGTGAATCTTCAAAGTACCATTCAAAAACCTTGATCCAGCGTTACCAGTGCCGTACTTTCTAATAGCCTCAATAGCAGCTTCCACTACCCTAGGATCAGTTGTCAAACCCAAATAAGCGTTTGACCCCAACATAAGGTATTTCTTGCCATTTATATAAACTTCTGTATCTTGTGAAGATTCTATAGGTCTAAAATAAGGATAAAGACCAGCTGCCTTAGCTTCATCAGCATCCCTAAAACTAATTATCCTATTGTAAAGTTCATCATTTTTCAATTGACTATACAAACCCTTTGACATTAATTAACCCCCTAAAAGAACTTAAAATTATTATATATTACTAGCTTTTTATATTCAACTTGAAAAATACCAAAAAACATTTAGCAAAAAATAAGTAGTTTTCAGAAGAGTCAGAGAAAACTCTTTAAACTAATAAAACAATTTTTCTTTAATCTCTCAAATTATTTATACTCATTACCTATGAATGAAAACGAAAATTACAGAGTAGAAAAAGATAGTTTAGGTGAAGTTAAGGTACCTTTTAACGCATATTGGGGAGCACAAACCCAAAGAGCAATCGAAAACTTCAAGATAAGCCCGTATAAAATGCCAAAAGAGATAATAAAATCTATTGCCCTTATAAAATACGCATCTGCAGAAGCAAACTTTGAATTAGGACTTTTAGAAAAAGAGTATGCCGAGAAAATAAAAATTTCAGCAGAAGAAATAATATACGGGGATGATTTTTCGAATTTTCCTATAGACGTTTTTCAAACTGGAAGTGGTACTTCAACAAACATGAACGTAAACGAAGTTATAGCAACAAGAGCAAATGAATTAATAACAGGTAAAAAAAATACAACCTACCCTATTCACCCTAATGACCATGTAAATAAAGGACAATCTTCAAACGATGTAATACCTTCTTCTATAAGAATAGCAGCAGCACTACTACTGGAATCAGAACTAATACCAAAACTAGAGAAACTAAAACAATCAATTTCACAAAAATCTTATCAATTAAGGGATATAATTAAAACAGGTAGAACGCATTTAATGGATGCTGTACCTATATCATTTGGACAAGAATTTTCGGGATGGGCTAAACAAATAGAAAACGGTATTGAGAGGATAAAATCAACATTTCCAAGGTTATTAGAACTACCCATAGGTGGAACCGCAGTAGGCACAGGAATAAACACTCACCCAGAATTCTCTAAAAAAGTCGTAAAAATAATATCAGAAAAAACTGGAATCCCATTTAAAACAGCAGAAAACAAATTTGAAGGTATAGCAAGTATGGACATAGCAAACGAAATCTCCGGACAATTAAAAACAATTGCAGGAAGTTTAATGAAAATATCAAACGATATAAGACTCATGAACAGTGGACCTATCTCAGGAATGAACGAAATAACCATTCCTTCACTTCAACCTGGATCCTCCATAATGCCCGGTAAAGTAAACCCAATAATACCAGAAGCTGTTAGAATGGTATGTGCAAAAGTAATAGGTAACGATACAACAATATCCATATCATCTTCCTTAGGAGAATTTGAACTAAATACCATGTTACCAATAATAGGATTCTGCTTAATTGAATCAATCACACTACTTTCAAATGCATCTTATCTACTTTCTAAGAAAGTTATAGACGGAATTAGAGTAAATCAAAAAAAAGTTTCAGAAGTACTGGAAAAAAACTTAATCACTGTAACAGTACTAACGCCAATAATAGGATACGAAAAATCCGCTGAAATATATAAAAAATGCATATCTGAAAATAAAAGCATAAGAGAAGTATTACTAGAAGAAAAAATATTACCACCAGAAAAAATCGACGAATACCTTGATTTTAAAAAAATGGTCTAATTCTATTAGAATTTAAAAAGAAATATGGTAGACAGTATAGTAATTGATTTTCTTAATAAAATAAACTTCAAAAACAATAAAGCAAAAGAAATAATAGAGAAAATTTTTAGTTTCCTAAGTGAAGAAGAACTATTTTTTACACTAAACCCAAGTGTATCCTCTATCTTTTCCCCATTTTTGTTTAAAGATATGACAAAATCTTGTAAAAAAATAATAAGCACTCTTGAGAACAACGAGAATATACTAATATTTGGAGACAAAGATGTAGACGGAATGATAGGTACTTTTCTACTCAAAGACTTTCTAGATAAATACAAACTTAACTTTAGCTCATCTTCTGAGATATTTTTTGAACTCCCCCAAGGAGATGAAAATTATGGAATATCTCCAGAAGTTATTGAAAAGTACTCAAAAAGCGTATCTTTAATTATAACGGTTGATAATGGAATATCAGCAAAAGAAGCACTTAGAAAATCCAAAGAACTCAACGTTGATGTTATAATAACAGACCATCATGAACTATACTCTGATGAAATTCTAGAACTTTCGTACGCTGTAATCAATCCAAAAGTAGATAAAGTAGGAAATTACCTTTCAGGCTCAGGAGTAGCATTATTCCTAATTCTAGGATTACTTATATACTACTTCTACACAGAAATTAACTTGTACACTGTACTTTTAAATAATACAAACGAAATTCAATTTGTAGAAATATCCAACTTCGTCCCAAAAGTAAAAAATTTCAAAAAAGATGAATTTTTAAGGTTTATAACATCAGAAAAAAGGTTTATAACCTTAGAAAAAAAGAAAAATTTCATATTTTTAAACCAAAATCACATCAATTCTGTTATAAAACAACTACCAAAAATAACGAATATCATCGATAAATTCTTTTTGATAAACGATATTATAGAAACTTTCAATATTGAAGACAGTTTTGAAAAACTAATAACCAAGTTTGATATACCAGCATTTTTAGGTACACCACAAAAAATATCTAAAGCACTACTCTTAATACACGTATTTGGAAAGAATGAAATAAAAAGTTTTATTGACAAATATTCACCACTTGTAGGCTTAACAGTACTTTCAGATAACATGCCATTTTTGTCTTACAATAAATTTTTTATACAAGAAGCAACAAAAAGATTAACAAAAACTAACATAGACAGTATACGTTTTCTAGTAAACTCAAAGATCACAAAAAATGATAATATAAAAGTTAGAGATTTAACAATGAGCATAATTCCATTCATAAATTCATCTGGTAGGATGGGGAAAGGTAAAAAGGTAATAGAATTACTTTTAGAAAACGATGTAAAAAAGATAGAACTTTTACTTGAGGAACTAAAAGAAATAGACAACTTAAGAAAAAGTATTGTCCACAGTTTGCTAGAAAAATTTTACGAAAAAGCAAAAAATGATAGAGTTGTTGTATCTGAATCAATAGAAAAGGGGCTAATAAGTTTACTATCAACAAAAATAGCAATGGAAGTAGATTATCCTATAGTGATAATGAGTAATGGAGGTAGTGGTGAGGTATTTTCAGGATCAGCAAGGTTTAGAAATGGAGATGTGTTTTCTATTATGAAATCTTTATCTCACTATTTTGAGAATTTTGGGGGACACAAAAGAGCAGCAGGATTTATAATATCTAAAAACAAAATAGAAGATTTCGTTAAAGATTTCTTAAACACCGATTACAGAAAATTTACAGAGGAGTATACACCATTAATGAAAATAGAAATATCAAAGATTAAGGAATTTGCTAAACTACTTTACTCAATAGAACCACTTAACGATGACCTAAGACCTACGTTTGAAGATGAAATTACGATTGAAGACTACAAGAAAAACGGTAACTTAGAACAGTACTTAATAAAAACAAACGGCGAATGGATTATAACAAATTGTTCCTATAAATCAATATCAAACCTTATAGGAGAAAAAGTAAAAATCATCTACTCATACGAATTTAAGTTTAACAATAAATTACAAGAGGAGGTATTTATTCCGAAAATTCTGGAGATCAGAAATGGATGAAGGAATCTTTGATATTCAAAAAATAACTTCATTCCTCAAGAGATTAAGAAGTATAAACGCAAGTATTGATGTTATATACAAGAACTTAAAAACAAAAGCCTCAATAAGGTACGTTGGAGAGTATAGTTTTGAGATTTACTGTAAAGATTCACTCGAAATAACTGACCTAACTATAGAACTAGAGTTATACCTTGAAAATAAGGTATACCACATAGAAACGGAAATACTAAGCAAAAGAGATAATATTCTCTTACTGATGATACCAACTAAGATAAATATATGGACAAAAAGAAAATTTCCAAGGAAAAACGTTTACGGTAAACTGTACTTAAGTATATCATTTATAAAACCTTTGGATTATTCTCCTCCCTCAAGTAAAGAAGGAATTCCAGAAAACTTAAGAGATATTAAAGAGGAGTTAGACAAAGATGTACCTGACTTAAAGAAAATTATAGCAATGGTAATAAGAGAAATAGAGAAAATAACTGAGAAATACGATTTTATATTCTACAAAAGAGGAATGACGTTACCTTCCTCTGCTATAATAAGCATGCATTTTAAAAGTCCACTTCTAGTTGAAGATACAACTAATTTGGAGAGTTACATAATTAACTACGAAAATTTCAAGATAGCTACATTTGGAGATTACATGAGAAAAGCAATGTGGAACAGTAACAAAGTAATAGAACAAATACAAAAACTTAGGGCATCGTTTCTGTCTCAAAGTATAAAAAGTTTTATGTGTATACCGATAAACGTATTAACTGATACAATAGGTTTTATATTTTGTAAATCATCTCAAAAAAGGTTTTCAATTCAAGATGTTCTTTACGTTGATGCTTTGTCAAGTATCATATCTGAGGCATACATTAAAAACAAAATAAACACTATAAAAAATTCCAATGAACTACTTTTCCCGATAATAGATATAAGTGCAGGAGGAGTAAGATTTGAGGTAGATAGTTTAGTTGGTAAACTACTAAAACCAGAAGATTCCATTAGACTACTTATGAACATTGAAGGTAGAGAAATACAAACAATAGGTAGAATACTCAGAATAGATACAACTAAAAACAGCAAAAAACTTTGGGTAGCTACAATGTTTACATTCATTTCTCCAGATGATCAACAATACGTTCTAAACTTCACTTCAAAATAAAAATGCTACCTTACTATATACCTTCTAGGATTAACTTTTGTTCCATTCTTAATCACTTCAAAATGTAAATGTGGTCCAGTTGTCATACCAGTATCTCCTACCTTACCTATCACATCTCCTCTTCTAACCTTTTGCCCTACTTTTACAAGAATTTTTGAAAGGTGCCCATAAAGAGTTTTCATTTTGTTTGGGTGAGATATGACTACATAGTATCCATACCCATACTCATCGTAACCAACACTTTCAACAACACCAGACATTGCAGCTTTAACTCTATGCCCATAAGGTGCTGAAATATCTAAACCTGAATGAAATTTTTTTACTCCTAATACCGGATGAATTCTATACCCAAAACTTGAAGTAATCCTACCCACAAGAGGTTTCAAAAATCCAATTCCTAAAATGCTACACACCTCAGACCAAGATAACTGCACTCCAGGTACTAAACATTCATTACTAAACCAAAATTTATAACCATTGGCAACAAAAACTTCATAAGGATGAACGTTATACCTCTTAGAAACATCAAATACTGAAAAAACACCATTCGATCTATACCTAACAACATCCCTATTAGAATAATACACCTTCCTCCCTGGAAATAATAAGTAAGAAGATAAACCGTTTAGAGAAACTAAAGTACTTATCGATGTATTAAGTTTCTTTGATATACTGTAGATTGTATCACCCTTTAAGACAGTGTATTCACTTATTCTAATTTCTTCAGGAAAGTTAAATAATGTTTTACAAATAACATCAAAAATTGTATTCTCATAACTTACATAATTAAAAAATTCAACAAAATTTAAAATTGAAAAAACAATCAAACACATAGACAAGAGTATAAGAAACGTAGTTTTAGAAAGTGATATATAAAAAACTTTAGATTTTTTTCTTTTAGGGTAACGGTTTATTGAAATTACTTGACTTTTTATAAGCATTTATCTCTTTAGATTAACGGCAGTACCTAGCATACTATCCGTTGTTTGAATACTCTTTGAGTTAAACTCATAAGCTCTTTGGGCAACAATCATATCAACAAATTCTCTTACAGCGTTTACATTTGACATTTCAAGAAAACCTTGATGTAACTTACCAAAACCATCTTTTGAAGGAATACCTTCATAAGCAGGACCAGATGCAGAAGTTTCTTTAAACAGATTTTCACCTATACTATCAAGTCCAGCAGGATTGGTAAACCTATAAAGTTTTATTTGTCCAACTTCTATTTCTTCGTTTGAATCCCAAACTTTAGCGTAAACCATGCCATTATCAAGTATCTTTATACTTTCAAATCTAAAACCCTCAGGAAATACAATCTGAGGATCAAACCTGTAACCATTCGATGTTATAAGTTCACCGTTTGAATCAACTTTAAAAGAACCATCTCTTGTATAAGCGTAAGATCCATCAGGCATAACAACTCTAAAGTATCCTTCACCGGAAATAGCAACATCAAGTTTATTACCAGTATTCTGAAGTGAACCTTGGGTATGAAACTTAAATGTTGCTGAAGGTTTAACACCTAAACCAACCTGTATAGGTACAGGGTATATTGTCAATTCAGATGAAGGAGTACCTGCCATTCTCTGTGTCTGATAAAGTAGCTCTTCAAATTCTGCTCTACTTCTTTTATAGCCAGTTGTATTTATGTTTGCCAAATTGTTAGCAATAACATCTATATTAAATTGTCCACTTATCATACCAGAAGCACCAGTCCACAATGATCTAACCATACCCCATCCCCACTAAAACAATTTTCGTAAAGCAAATTAAATTTTTTATTTTATCTTACCCCTCTTAAAACAACAATAGGTGGCAATAAGTACCTTAAAGTATTACCAAATTCACTATTCGATGTGTAATCTCTGGCTAACCTATCCGAAATAGAAAAAGTAGAATTGTTTATATGATTTTCAAAAGAAAGAACGTAACCTCTCTTGTAATTTTTAGAATTATCGTTTCCAACCTCACCAGTTAAAATAACAGTACCAAAAACCCATTTATTTCTCTCATTTGAAGGATCAACAAATCCAGAAGGAATAACCCTATAAATTCCATCAAGTCTTGAAACAATTAAAACATTCCTCAAAACCTCAACATACTCCTTTAAAAACACACCCTTACCAGCTATAACTACAAGACTTTTAGGATTACTTGAATTGTTCACTTCATCTATATACACATTCTCAGTTGATACCACTATAATAGGTTCATTAGGACTACCCCTTACAACCAACGGTAAATAAGAAAATATAACCTTATTTTTAGGTAAATTTTGTATTTTATCAAAATCAATAACCACACATTTTTCAATTTTGTCATAAAACACATTCACACCATCCGGTGGTAAAGATTTCTGAATGAACAATCTGGGAATCTTCTTCATAATTAAAACTTCTTCACCCATCCTAGGAGGCTCAGATAAAACTAATTCAAAATTTTCAACAAAAAAACTTTGAACTTTTTTACCACCCACAAAAACTTTCTGCGGTACTGTATCTTTCCCTATAGCAAATTTTCTCTTTATACCGTTACCTATACCAACAGACTCATAGTACTTTCTCTTTATTTCATCCGATAGTATCTCTAAAATACCATCCTTAAGAACAATACCATTGTTTAACAAATTTCTGTTAGTAGTATCGAAAAATACACCTATTATTCTTCTATACTTACCAACTAACCTCAAATCTTTTAAATTTAACTTTACCTTAAATGGCTCTGAAAACGCCTCTTGAGGTAAATTAACCTCTACAGGAGAAGAATTAAAGTACAAATAACCGTTCTCAATAAAAGTAAACTTTTTTGTCATCTCACCCCTAGGATCAAAAACATCCATATTCTCTAATCCTAATTTCTCACCTTTTCTACTAGAAAAGTACAAATTGTTTAAAGTTTGATAATTTACTTTAAGTTTAGGGTTAGAATAAAAGAAAACTCCCAAAAACGATTTATCCATTAAAACACTGTTATAAACATCTTCTGTATCGTACTTATAATAATCATTTATAATCCAATGCTTATAAACTATGCTTACACTTTTTTTAATTATTTCATCAACAGATATCCTAACGTTAACTTCGTTAACAAAATTAGTTTGAAATTTGATATTAAGGCTTAAAAACGGAGTCTCAGGTGAAACCTCAGCTGAAGATATGTAAGATTTAGATAAAACATTAGTCGTACTAGAAAATAGTGGGGGGTAGTAAAAAGCAAAAAAGGTATCATCAGAAATATTCTTCAACCTATTAAAGAAACTATAACCCCAAAATACTCCTTTCGTTTTATTACTTATTTCTACATCAGAAAAGTTAATGTAACAAAAATCTGTAGGTAACAAAACAAAAAAACTTAACTTTCTACTTATCCTAGCTCTTGAAGATTTTAAAGATACATTTACATTGTAAACATTGTTAGTAAAAGATATTTCTCTTGAAACTTCGTAAACAAAGTTACCAGTGTTAGTCTTCATCTCGTTAGTAAAATTTAATACTCCACTTTGTACTAATTTAATTGTCTCTAAAACCTCCTTGCTTAGTATTAATTTAAGCTTTTCACGTTCGTACAGTAGCCAAGAATCTAAATAATAAAACGATACAAAATTTAGCAAAGACACAGAAACAATAGAAAGCACCAATACCATCATTAAAGCAATTATCAAAGCCGATGCCTTAGATCCCATAAGATACTAAAATCTTTTTCATATTTCTAACCTTATCCACATGCGAATTTATTAATCTCTGAAGTTCAAAAATCCTCAAAATACTATCCTCTAACGTTCTCCAAATTTCTAACATCGAAGATAATTTAGACTCAATATCCATAATTTCACTTATATCTGAATAAATTTTCTTTTCAATACTCCTGTCAAATCTTAAATTCTTTACCTCATTCCTAGACAACTCTAAAAAATCTCTTACTTCTTTAAATATCTCAACTATACTACCTATTTCACTAGATCTCTCTGAAATCAAAAGGACCTGTGAATCGTACAATACATAAATACTCTTAGCATTATCGTATATATCCACTATCTGTTTTTCAAAAAAATTTGCGATATTCTTTGTATCTCTTGATAAGTTTGTAACACTATTCAAAACTTTACTAAGATGCAAAGAAATAAATTTAAATTCCTCCGGATACCCTATCTTAGACATCTCTAATTGAAAATTTATTAACGTCATCTCTATTTCTTTAGAAATCTTCTCCAATTTTTCAAAATTACTGTATACAATTTTCTTTGAAAATTCCTTAAGGTAAGAAACTCCATTCTCTAGAGACTCCGTAACTTTAGAAAGTGAATATACTTTCTGTTTTATCATATTAAAAGACTCACTAATAATTGAAAACCTTTCAATACTATCCTTAACAAGCTGAAGATTGTAAAAAAGTCTAGCTTCAAGCGAATCCTTATCTAAAAACATAGAAATTATTTCCTGCGAAAGACTAGAATTTAATGAATTTAATTTTGATATTTCTCTCTTTAACTCATCATACTTCACACCCTGGGATCTTTTAAGCTGCAAACTCTTAGGTAAAAGATCAAAAGAATAAATCACATCTCTACAAGAAGATAAAATACTATCAGGTACACTTTTCACTTTTTCTAACGTCCCACTTAAAACGTAGTTAATATTCAATGAAATAACATGTAACTCCTGTAACCTTCTTAAAATTTCCTCAACATCGTAAAGACCATACATAGAAAACTTTTCTTTTTCTTCTTCCCAAGAACTTATAACATTATTCGTATTAACTAAAACCTTTTTTATAACACTAAACGATACTAAAAGCAAAGAAATAACAGCAACAGCACCAGAAAAAGTAACCATAATTTGACCTAAAACTGAAGCTCCAAGAACATCAGCAAAAGAAATAATTAAAACAGTCATTAAAAAAGTAGAAAATATTAATACAGGGTATATACTTATACCTAGAAAGCGAAACTTAACAACCTCACTTTTCTTACTAATCAATACATAATCTTTAACCTTTAAGTTATAACTACCAATCACATTCTGCAAAACAAAAAAGTACAATATACTGGCATTCCAAGCTCCAAAAGTTGCAGAAATAAACAAAGCAATAAACGTTTCGGTACTAACATTTTTATAAGTATATAATCCATACAAATCAACTATAAAACCACCTACAGCAATCCTAAAAAATAAATTTAACGCAGCGTAAAAGGGTATCCTAGCAATAGAAAACGAAAGTGTTTTCAAATTATCTAAAGATGGAGTAAAAAAAACCTTTATTAACCCTCTTATAAGGTAGAGATTTGTAGGTAAAGCTACAAATAAAACTACAAAAGTAGTTATAACTACTATAGGCATAAAATAAACTTCCATAAATATATCAGCAATGTTACCATACCCTATAGCACTAATAGTAGCTAAAGGAACACCAAAACCAAAACCTATAATCTCCGATGATAAAAATTTAAAAATAGTTTTTAACGAATTTTCTTTTATGTACTTTACATCACCAGATGTGAGTTCAAACTTTTGAATAGCATAACTTCCATTCATAAGAAAATTATCTTAAAAGTACCATTAAGTTTCAATTTAATATCAAATTGTAACTTTTACTGTTAAAACCTAATCTTATATATTAAAGGAGGTTTAAACATGAAAAGGTACATTTATCTTTTTATAATACCACTAATTACAATACTACTAATTTTCGCAGCAAAATCGCTTGCTCAAAGTATAGATAATATACCACAAGACAGTAAAACTTTTCAAAATATGGCTCAATGTAATTCTATGATGAATTCCATGATGGGTGAAGAAATGATGAATCCTATGATGAACCCCATGATGGGTAAGAAGAAGATGAATCCTATGATGAGTAAGGGGATGGGAATACTGTACTTATCTGAAGAGCTAAATTTATCTGAAGAACAAAGAGAAAAGATTTTCAATGCTATACTACAAACTCGCCAAAAAAACAGTTCTTTAAATCTAGAGCTACTTAAAATTAGGTATGAATTACTAAAAGAAGAATCAAAACCTAAACCAGACTACAACAAAATAAAAGATCTTAACGGGAAAATTTCAAAAATCAGAAGTGAAATTTATTTAAACAATATGAATTTAAAAGTTGATATAATGAGTATTCTAACTCCTGAACAAGTGAAAAAACTAAAGTATCTAAGAAAATAACAAGAGTGCCCCATAGGTGTGGGCACTTTTTACCATCTATAGTGTGCAAAAGCTCTATTTGCTTCTGCCATTTTATGAGTTTCAATTTTCTTTTTTATAGCGTTACCTGTTTCATTGTAAGCGTTTATTATTTCATCGGCTAATTTTTGAAACATTGGTCTTCCTTGCTGTTCTCTACAAGCATTAACTAACCACCTTAGAGCTAAAGATAAAGCTCTTTCTGGTCTTACTTCTATGGGTACTTGGTATGTAGCACCGCCTACCCTTCTAGACCTAACTTCTAATTGAGGTTTTAAATTCTCAATTGCTTTTTCTAAAACTTCAATAGGGTCTTTTTTAGTTTTTTCTTTAACTAATTCAAGTGCCTTATACAAAATATTTTGAGCTTTTAGTTTTTTCCCATCTTTAAGGATGATATTTATTAATTTTGATACTAAAACACTATTGTACTTGTAATCAGGTAATACAACGTGCTTTTTGTAAGCTTTCTTTTTTCTCATTACGCATCCCCCTGTTAAGATTTAGGTTTTTTAGTACCGTACTTTGATCTACTCGTTCTTCTATTTTCAACACCAAGAGTATCAAGAGCACCTCTTATTATATGATACTTCACACCTGGTAAATCTTTAACTCTACCACCTCTTACCAATACAATGGAATGTTCTTGCAAATTATGCCCTATACCCGGTATATAAGCTATCACTTCAACTTTATTAGAAAGCATAACTTTTGCAATTTTCCTTAAGGCAGAATTTGGTTTTTTAGGTGTCATAGTTGTAACTCTAACACATACTCCCCTTTTTTGAGGGCATCCTCTTAATGCTGGAGATTTACTTTTTTTCTTAACTTTCTCTCTTCCTTTTCTCACAAGTTGGTTTATTGTCGGCATACCACAAAACACCTCTTCACTAACTTCGCTAAATATTTTAGAAAATATACCCCAGTACTTTCAAATAAAAGAAATATATTAAGTGCAAATTTCACTTAACTTATGAATATAGTTTTTAGTTAGAATTGTAATTTTTGAGAAATTTTTTTCTTCCAAAACTTCTTTACTTATAACTTCGCTACCAACTCCTATTACATCAGCTCCTGAAAGAATGTAATCTTTTATGATATTGATATCCATTCCACCACTTGCTAAAACTCTTATAAAAGGTAAAGGTCCACCTTTAAGTGATCTTATAAATCTAGGTCCCAAGATTGAGGCAGGAAAAATTTTAACAAAATCGGCACCTTTTCTATAGCTTGTAATTATTTCCGTTGGTGTAAACCCACCCATGAACACTATCTTATCTTTTGGTATAACATCCATTATTTCAAAATTCTGTGTTGGATTAACAAGAAAGTCTGGATCACTTTCCATAGCTTTAATTGCTAAATCTTTATCAAGTACAGTACCAGCTCCAATAAGTATCTCATCGTTAGATACAATACTTTTGGCTTTCCTTATAGCTATATCGTAATTAGGAATAGTTGAAGTAAACTCTATAACCTTAGCACCACCACTAACAAGAGCATCAAAACATTTTATAGCACTCTCAAAATCATCCGTCCTTATTATAAAAAGTAACTTTTCCTTTAATATTATTTCTAGTTTTCTTTCCTTACTCATTACGGCAGTAATATTTTATATACTCATCCTTTATCTTACAAAATTGAATGGAAAAAAATTCAAACATCGTTTTTTAAATACTAAATAAAAACTTTTGAATTTCAAAGTTTTCGTTATGTATAATTTTATGAAAAAGAGGGGAAAATGAGGTTCAGTAAGTTTTTAATATATACACTTAGAGAAGATCCAAAAGATGCTGAATCTATTAGTCACAAACTCATGATTAGAGCTGGGCTTATATACAAAGAGGAAAGTGGTCTTTACGGTTATTTACCTTTGGGGCTTAGAGTTTACAACAAAGTTGTCTCCATAGTTAGAGAAGAAATGAACAAAGCAGGAGCAATTGAAGCGTTACCTACCATTTTGACTCCAGCAAGTATATGGAAAGAGAGTGGTAGACTTGATGTAATGGGAAAAGAAATGATAAGAATAAAAGACAGAAGGGACGGACTTTTGGTTTTAGGTCCCACACACGAGGAAGCTTTTACAGACATGGTAAGAAGAACAATAAATTCTTATAAACAGCTTCCTATAACATTGTACCAGATAGCAAAAAAATTTAGAGACGAAATAAGACCAAGATTTGGTGTTATGAGGTGTAGAGAATTCACAATGAAAGATGCATACTCTTTTGATATTGATGAAAAAGGTTTAGACGAAAGTTACCTTAAGATGAGACAAGCTTACATAAACGTATTCAAAAGAGTTGGTCTTAATGCTTTACCTGTTGAAGCTGATGTTGGTAGTATGGGCGGTACAAGAAGCGAAGAATTTATGGTTCTCTCTTCGTTAGGCGAAGCTTTAATACTTTACTGTCCAAAATGTAACTACTACGCAAACATAGAAAGAGCAGAATCAATAATACAAGAAAACACTGAAGAAGAAGAAGAAAAACCTTTACAAGAAGTTGATACACCTAACGTTTACACCATAGAAGATCTAACAAAATTTTTTAACACATCACCAAAAAAATTCATAAAAACATTAGTTTACTTAGCTGATAATACACCAATAGTAGTGCTTATAAGAGGTGATTTGGATGTAAACGAAACAAAACTAAAAAATTACTTAGGTTGTATTGAGCTAGAATTAGCTTCTAACGAAATTATTGAAAAAGTTACCAATGCACCTTTAGGTTTTGCTGGACCTATAGGACTATCAAACGTTAGAATTATAGCTGATAACTCAATAAAAAACATCAAAAATGGTATAACTGGTGCAAACAAAAAAGATAAACATTTGGTTGGAGTAAATATTGGTAGAGACTTTGTTGTTGAGGAATTTGCAGAAATAAGAAGTGCCAAAGCAGGAGACAAATGTAAAATTTGTGGTGAAACACTAAAAGAAACAAAAGGTATAGAGGTAGGACACATATTTAAACTTGGATACAAGTATACAAAATCAATGAATGTAACGGTACTAGACAAAGATGGTAAAAGAATACATCCAATTATGGGATGCTACGGTATAGGTATAGATAGAACAATAGCAGCAATAATAGAAGTTAATAACGATGAGAACGGAATAGTTTGGCCAATAACTGTAGCTCCATTTGAAGCTATTGTCATACCAATATCAACAAAAGACCCAAAATTAATCGACATCTCTGAAGAAATATACAACAGTTTAATTAAAGAAAGAATTGATATTGCCATAGATGACAGAGAAGAATCTGTAGGTGTAAAATTCAACGATGCAGATCTCATTGGTATTCCCTTCAAAATAATAGTAGGCAAAAAATTATTAGATGAAGGGAAAATAGAAGTAAAAAGAAGAGATAACGGTGAAACGGTAACTATACCACTACCAGAAGCTAAAAAGAAAATAATAGAATTAATTTTAGAGGAGTATAAAAAGTATTCATAGTGCCAATTTTTTCACTTTCATAATTATTTCAGCGTTAAATATTATCCTCTCTATCTTTCTACCTACAGCATCTTTGGTAAGATCAACACTAATAGGAGATTTAAGTACAGAAGAATTGTTACCTATTACTATTAAAACTTCTGGTGATAAGTCGTATTCCCTATGAAGTTTTTTCACAATACCAATTTCACCTGAAGAAAGTTTTACAACTGTACCTTCAGAAATTGGTGAAGGGATTTTGTACATTTTAGCAATCTCAACAGAAAACTTTATGGAAAGTTCACAATCGTACCTAGTACCAGCTAACTTTAAAATTTCCTCAATAGCAACCCTTATTGGAAGAGGAGGTCTATAAGGTCTTTCTGTTGTCATGGCATCAAACCCATCACATAAACTAACGATTTTGGTATACAAATCTATTTTACTTCCATCCACACCTAAAGGATACCCTTTACCATCCACTTGTT
>CALFVP010000058.1 GCA_937928175.1 uncultured bacterium
TGGCTTAAAAAGGAATACAATGTTGATTACGTTGATTTGATTACAGAACCTGGAGCAGATAAGGTATTATCACAAGGTCCAAGTGAGAAAATAGAATCTATACTAGAAAAGGTAAAAATTTCTATAGTTAATCACGATTCTAAAATAGTTGCAATAGCTGGACATTACGACTGTGCAGGTAACCCAGTTAAATGCGAAAAACATTTAGAAGACATAATAAATTCTTGTACAAACTTCAAAGAATACTTAAAAGAAATACAGAAAGATATTGAAATTGTAGGTTTGTGGATTGATGAAAACTGGGAAGTAAAAAGGGTTTTTTAAAATCAAAACCTAACTTAAAGAAATCACTAAAAACAGATATACTTGGTAAGAAAATACACAATTCTAAAATTAATATCACTTCAATCAAACTTGACATTCCAAAAAAATATAACTAAATTTAAAAAAACTGACCAGTCAGTAAATTAAAAGGGAATAAGGAGGCAACATGCTAAGTATTCTGAGGGAACTTTTAAGGAATGTACCTGGGGTTGTAGTAATATTTTTATCAATACTGCTTTTTGGTTTTGTAGCTTTAACAAACTTACCAGTTGACCTTTTTCCAAATATAGATTTTCCTGTGGTTGCTGTTAGAATAGATTACATAGGAGCAACACCAGAAGAAATAGAAAACACTATTGCAAAAATAGTTGAAGGGCAATTTTTAACAATAAGTGGTGTAAGAAGTGTCTCAACTAGATGTTTTAAAGATTTTGCTTTTTTTATAATACAATTTGATTTTGGTGTAAATGTAGATCTTGCTGCAAATGACGTTAGAGAAAAACTAGATCTAATCTCAATAGTATTACCTCAAAATTCAGGAAGACCCCAAATATTCAAATTTGATGTAAGTAGTTTACCTATATTAGTCATAGGAGTAACCGGAATCGATGATCTTACAGCACTCAGAGAAATATCACAAAACATTATAGCTCAAAGGATATACCAAGTTGATGGAGTTGCTGATGTATTTACTCAAGGAGGATACGATAAAAAAGTTTTTATTGATATTGACAATATAAAATTAAATTCATTTGGAATATCACCAGTAGATATTTCTAGAGCACTATCATCAGAAAATCAAAATTACCTATCTGGTTTCGTCTTAGATGGCTACAAAAGAGTAAGTGTTGTTTTAAACGCTGAGTTTAAAAGTATTGAGGACATAGAAAACGTAATTATTGGAGCAAAAGGTAATTACCCAATAAAAATTAAAGATGTTGCAAATGTATCCTTCAGAGAAGATATAGAAAATGCACCCATTGTCAAAATAAACGGACAAAGAGGAATACTAATTTCTATAGATAAAAAATCCGGTGGCAATACAGCAAAAATATCAGAAAAAGTAATAGAAAAAATAGAAGAAATCAAAAAATTATACCCAAATTTAAATTTTACACCAATAGTAGATCAAGGAACATTTATAGTAAGCTCAATAAACAATGTAAGAAACAACGCTTTAAATGCAGCATTACTAGCAATCCTTATTGTATTTTTATTCTTAGTAAAAATAAAAGAAACAGTTCTTATAGGAATTGCTATACCGTTCTCTCTAATAATTACATTCGCTTTTATGTACTTTTTCAACGTAACTTTAAACGTAGTTTCATTGACTGGACTAGCTATAGCAGTAGGTCTAACAGTTGACAACTCAGTAGTAGTAATAGAAAGCATATATCTAAAATACAGACAAGGTAAGAATCCTCTAGAAGCAGCATTCGAAGGGACAAAAGAAGTTATTACACCTGTTTTCGCTTCAACCTTAACAACGGTTATAGTATTCTTACCTATTGTTTTTGCACAAGGAATTGCATCTCAAATATTCAGAGACTTAGCACTAACTGCAAGTATATCAATAATTTCATCAGCATTCGTAGCAATATTTATAGTACCACCTATATACTCTAGGTACTGGATTGTAATTGAAGACCTAGATAAGAAAATACAAAATAACAAATTTCTTTCCTTTTTCTCAAATTGGATAGAAGAAATTAGAGACACTATATACCAAAAATTACTAACCAGAGTATTAGACTTAAAGAAAACTGTTTTAGTCTTTTCAATTTCCATTGTAATATTGGGAATAATTTCATTCTCATTGGTAGGTAAAGAGTTATTACCCGTAGTTGATACTGCAAACGTAACAGTAAGAATAACGTTACCTTCTAATACCTTTGGAGAAATAACTTCGAAATACAGCGAAGAAATAAGTAAATACTTACAAACCAACGAAAACGTTGAAAGTTTCAGTTACGTAGTAACTCCACCTGGTAGACTAACTTCTCTTGAAAGAAGTGGAACAGGTGAAAACGTTTCAACGTTCCGTATAAAACTTAAAAATAAAAACGAAAGAAAAGTAACAGTAGAAGAATTTTCTGCCGAAATAAAAAAATTCTTATCAAAAATACCAGGTAAATCTTCGGTTGAATTTCAAAACTTTTCGGGTGCTTTCAGTGGCGGAGCTAACGTTGAACTAAAAATTCTAGGACAAAACATAAAAGAACTAGAAAGAATATCATCAGAAATTGAAAAAATCGCTAAAAAAACCCCAAATGTACAAGAAATAAATACTTCATTTGATGATCCATTAGAAGAATATTCACTTACAATAGATAGGTTAAAATTAGGTTACTATGGACTTTCTAGCTCTATCTTGGGAAACACTCTGAAAACAAGTTCCGGAACAACCGTATCTTTTTTCAGAAAGGATGGCAAACAGTACGATGTAGTTGTACAAACTAAAGAAGATGAAAGAAAATTTCTTGATGATATACTATCCAAGTATATCCAAATAGCTGGAAGAAATATACCTTTAGTTGATTTAGTACAAATTGAAAAAACCACTCCTCCACGAATGATAATGAGAGAAAACAATAATAGACAAGTATCTGTTAACGTAATAGGATTCGGTATATCACAAAGCAAATTAGCAGAAAATATATTAAGTTCTATAAAAAAAGAAGTTTACATACCTCCAGAAATTACCATACAATCAGGTGGTAGTTTCAAAGAATTACAAGAAACTGTCATAAATTTAATACTAGTATTTATTTTATCATTCGTATTAGTATATTCGGTAATGGCAGTATTATTTAGATCCTTTAAAGATCCATTCATAATAATATTTACAGTACCATACGGAGTATTTACAGCTATAATATTTTTCTTTTTACTTAACTTCAAGTTAAACATAATATCAATCATTGGTCTTATACTGCTATTAGGAATAGTAGTGAACAACGGTATAATCATGGTTAATTACATTAACCAATTAATTGAAAGAGGATACAAACTAAGAGAAGCAATAATAGAAGGAGCAAAAAGAAGGTTTAGACCTATACTTATAACTAATCTAACAACAATAATAGGTACACTACCTCTATCGTTAGGTATAGGAGAAAGTGCAGAAATATTCCAACCTCTAGGTCAAACTATACTTGTAGGATTGTCATCAGGAGTAGTATTTACACTATTCATCATACCTGTAATATTCGAATACTTTAATAGAAAAAGATTTGCATAAACTAAGGTATAGGCTCAACCCACTCAAAATCTTTAAGTAACATAAGCTTATTCCTATTTTGAAATATTTTCTTTAAAAGTCTTTTAACCGTTACATCGTAATATATCTCGTTGTTAAGTAGTTTACGGTATTCATCTTCAATATAATAAAGAGTAGTACCATACACGTAAGAATCGTACATAGAAACCATTTTAGCATACTTTTTAGCTATTTCAAACCAATTAAGTGAAAACTTGAAATACTTTTCAGCTATATCGTACCCTTCTAAAAGATCCTTTTCATACTCTTTGCTGTAAAAGTAAATATTATCTTTATAAAACTGTTTACCGAAATCCAGATAATTTTTTGCTAAAAGGAGAGCAATGTGCATTTTAATAAGTAATTTGTACCGTTGCCAGTGAGTTTCATTACTTATAGGTGTCAAAGCCCTTATAGGATGATCAAAAGGTAATGTCCAAGCTAATTCTAAAAAGTATACATTCCTCGAAACGTTATCGATATCTTGATACAACCATTCGTTGTATATCTGAAAAAAATCTTCAACGTATTTAAGTCTTTTACTTATAGCTTTAAACTTAAATTCATCGGAAGAAAAACATAACAGAGAAAACACAAAACTAACTATGAAAGAAAAAAATAATACTTTTAAGAAATACAACCTGCAAAACATAAAATAATATTCGGAGGTTTTACCTAAATATATTCAATAAACTTCCTGGGTTATCAGCTATTTTCTTAGAGAAAACTTCTAAATTTTTCAAAGTTCTCCTTAAAGTTTTACCCGATTCTTCATCAGAAAGAACTCCAATAACACTGTTTGTATTCGAAATAGCTTTACCCAGCTCTATTGAGATATTGTTTAGGTTAGCAATAGCATCATTAAACTTTTTTATATCAACTTTACTTAAACTACCACTCAACTGATTCAAAGAAACCAACAAAGATGATATATCTTTAGAAGATTTTTTTATCTCTTCTGAAAATTCATGAAAGTTCTTAATTAAAGATGATATATCTTCCTTACTTTTGTTTATCTCCCTAAATATTAGTTCTAAATAAGATACTATAAGTACTATTTTATCTATGCTCTGTACAATATCCGGAGTTGACTCAATTTTACCTACTATTTTCTTTATAAGCTCAAAAACATCAGATATAGCCTCATTTATAGATGCTACTTCTCTACCAACAACAACATCGTTATCGCTTAAATAAGGTGGAGTGCCTGTATAGTTAAGAATGTCTATATATTTTTCTCCTACTAACGATGCACTTTGTATAACAAACAGAGCATCTCTGTTTATCTTATACCTATTTTCAATAAACAAAGTTAAAATAACCCCACCACCTTCAGGATTCTCTCTAACTGATTCTAATCTACCAACCTTTATACCACCCGCCAATTTTACAACTGCACCTAAAGGTACATTTGCACCGTAAGAAAGTTTCATATGTACCCTATACCCTTGCATAAAAAAAGGTAAAGAATTGGTAAGATACAATCCTAAAACTATTAAAAACATTCCCAAAAAAACAACTATACCTATCTTAACTTCGTAGCTTTTCATAGGAAAACCCTAAACATCAACTACACATCTACAAATATAATAATCTTTTTCCTTCATCACCTTAAGTTCACAGTAACTTATTCCCTTAACATCAGTAAATATAACATGTTTACTCAAATTCACAAATTCACCATTCAATACAAAACAAACCTTCATAATACCATTATCGTCTAAAATTGAAACCTTAATATCACTAAAAACGAATTTTTTAACATCTTTTATAAACACCAATTTACTCAAAAATTCAAAAAGTACATCCTCATAAGAATTCCCTGAAACACTTACACAATCTTTGACAACTTTCTTACTACCCACCGACCTAATATCAACCATAACACTCTGAAGAGCTAAAGCAATACCTTCAAAAGCTACTTCCAGAGTCTTACCTCTACCTTCAATCATAACATCAGCAGTATGATCCTTAACTAACCAAACTCTATCGTTACCAATTTCCATATAACTATATTTTGTATTTAACGTAAAACTCTATCAATTTGCAAAAAACAATAGAAATAAACCTTTGAAAACCTGAAATACTGAAACTTAATACAAAAATATTGATAGTTATCTAAACCACTTTTATATTTAACAATATGAAAAAATACGCAACAATAATAACAATACTAACTTTATTTAATTTTCTAAACTTACAATTTTGTTTTTCAAAAGAAATAAAAACAACAAAAACCGAAAAAGGGTTAGAAGATTCAAAACCCAAAAACATAATTATAATGATAGCAGATGGTATGGGAATAGGTTCAATAACTGCTTATTATTACTTAAACACAAATGCAAGTATATCAAAATTCAAAAACATTGCATTAATGACAACTCACGCTGAAGGAGCATTAGTAACAGACTCAGCAGCAAGTGGTACAGCAATAGCAACAGGATTTAAAACAAAAAACGGATACATATCAAAACTTCCTGACGGCTCAAACTTAGAAACAATAATGGAAATAGGTAAAAAGAAAGGTAAAGCAACAGGAATAGTAGTAACTAGTTCAATAACTCACGCAACACCTGCTGCATTCTACTCTCACGTAAGCTCAAGAGGAAACGAAAACGAAATAGCATACTTTATAACAAACCAAACAATAGACGTATTTTTTGGTGGAGGAATATCATTCCTTACTACTACATATATACCTAAAACTTCTTACCAGGAAGAAAGCAACCAAATTACAAATAACTCAGTAAACCTTCTGGAAATTATGAAATACTTTAACTACAAAATAATAACAAACTACGACGAATTTTATTCATACAATCCTCTAAATTACGAGAAAGTAATATCAGTTTTAGAACCAGTGCATTTACCTTCAGCAATAAGCGGCAATAGAAAAGTTTCACTTAAGGAAATGACAGAAAAAGCTTTAAACATACTATCTAAAAACCCAAATGGATTCCTTTTAATGATAGAAGGATCACAGATAGATTGGGAAGCACACGGAAATAATGCCAAGGGACTTCTAGCAGAAATAGATGATTTTGATAAAGCTGTAGAAACGGTACTAAATTTTGCCCAAAAAAGAAACGATACCCTTGTAATTGTAACATCTGATCACGAAACTGGAGGAGTAAGTGTTATAGGAGGAGTAATAGGTAAACACTCAGTTATAAGGTTTTCTTCAAAAGATCATACTGCCATTATGGTTCCAGTTTTTTCCTTTGGACCGTACAGCGAAAAATTCAGAGGAATAATAGATAACACATTCATAGGTAAAACAGTAATCGAAATACTATCACAAAACTAGGATAACTATTTGAATTTACCTATAACTATTCGTTATATTTTTACTATGAAGTTTGTTGCATTTTCAGTGTATAACCAAAAATACGCAATTGATATACTTAATACTGTTGAAGTTTTAACCATGCCACAATACCTGGAAATTCCACATTCCTACGAATTTATTGAAGGAGTAGTAGAAATAAGAGGAGAAATAATACCAGTAATAAACTTAAGGAAAAAATTTGGAATAAACGAAGATAACAAATCAAAATCTTACTTAATAATAGTCGAATCTTCTTCAAAAAAATACGGTCTTAAGGTAGACACAATAGAAGGTGTAATAGATGCTAACCAAAATGAAATATCCTCATCTCAAGAGCTAGGAGAAATAAGCAGTGAATACATAACATCAGTAATAAGAAAACAAAACGACTTATTCATAGTTATAGATGTTCCTAAACTTCTAAAAATATAAAGAGAATTAAATTATGACAGAAAAAGAAAGAATTGAACTTATAAGAAAAGGGAATCAACTATTTAATGAAGGCAAAATAGAGCAAGCGGCTAAAATATTCTTAGAAACAAATTACAAAGATGGACTTGTAAGAGTTGGGGATTACTACTTCTACCAAGAAAAACGATCGTTTAAAGCTTTTTTCTACTACAAAAAAGCAAATTACTCAAAAAGATTAGAAGAAGTTTATAAAAAATGGGCTGAAGTAATTCATTTCTTGCTAGAAGAAGATAAAAAATCTCAAAACCAAGATACTCAAGAAGAATTAAACCAAAAAGTTATCTCTAAAAATGAAAACGAAAAAATAAAAAAATACGAATTCCCTAAAATTGATACTAATTTCTAATTCCAATTGTTCAAAGTTACTTTTGTAAATTTGAGTGTTTTAAAACATATTTAACTATGGCTTTTGCTACCTTAAGTTTATTTCCTTTAAACGTTGCTCTCTTACCATCTTTACTAAATATAGTTACCTTATTGTACTTATTCCCCATTGGGTTAAAAACAACTTTACTGTTTGATACCTCAATGGTATTAGCAACTATAAAATCTAGATTTTTTTCTTCCATTTTTTTAATTGCATACTCTTCAACATCACCACTACCTAAAGCAAAACCAACAATTATCTGTTTTCCTTTGCAAGATGATACAGTTTTAAGAATATCGGGAGTTTTTTCTAACTTTATTTCACTTATTTCTTCTTTAGATATTTTACCTAATACCGTTTTAACTGGTCTAAAATCCGAAACGGCTGCCGACATAAACAAAATATCGCATAATTCAATCTCTTTTTTTGTAGCTTCTAACATTTCTTCTGTTGATGTAACCTTAATGGATCTTACAAAACTAAAAGGCTTATACTTCATTTCACCATGAACCAAACATACATTACCACCCTCCAAGTAAGATACTAAAGCAAGTGATAATCCCATCATACCAGATGAATCGTTAGATATAAACCTAACGTTATCTATATACTCTTTTGTAGCACCAGCAGTTATTAAAATGTTTTTACCCTTAAGACAACCATTTTCATTCCTTAGTATAGAGTAAAGTATTTTATTTTCATTTGGTAATCTACCTTTCCCAACTCCTTCAAGTGGCGAAGCAAACAAACCTTCTTCAGGTTCTAAAACTTTCCAACCGTAATTAATAAGTTTACTAACATTTTCCTGTATTATAGGATTAGCCCACATCTCTTTATTCATTGCAGGTACTACAATCCTCTTTTTTGAATAAGGAAACGAAACAGCCAAAGTTGTCAAAAGATCATCACATATACCATTTGCTATCTTAGATATAACGTTAGCAGTTGCAGGTAAAACAACAAAAACATCACCCCACTTAGCTAAAGTTATGTGTATAAGAGGATCATCTGTGTTAAAATTATCTACGTAAACTTTATTCCTTGATATAGATTGAAAAAGTATCGGAGAAATGAATTTAGTAGCATTAACAGACATCAAAACCCTAACTTCATTACCACCTTTAACTAACTTCCTTATTATTCCCAAAACTTTGTATATACTTACACTACTACTAACACCTATAACAATATTCATCAAATTAATTTAACAGTAAAACACCCTTACTATCCACTAAAACAAAACAACAATTCAAAATTTCATTTCTACATAAAAATCACCACCAAAATTATTGTTTCAATCTTTTGTAAGTTTGAAAAAAATTATACAGATTAGATAAATTTTTACTATGTTAAGGAGGATAACATGGCAAAGATAGTATTTTTTGAATTAAAAGAACAATGGGAAAAAAGTTTCTATCAGAAAGAACTAAAAGAACATGAATTAAAATTTTTTAGACAAACGATACAAGAAACTAAAAAAGAACATTACATAGATGCAGATATAATATCAACGTTTATATATTCAAAAGTTTCAAAGGACATAATCGATAATTTTAAAAACTTGAAACTCATATCAACAAGATCAACTGGTTTTGATCACATTGACTACAGATACGCAAAAGATAAAGGTATTCACGTAACGAATGTACCAAACTACGGTGAAAATACCGTAGCAGAACATACGTTTGCTTTAATACTTTCTCTTTCTAGAAACATACATAAAACATACGTAAGAACAATAAGAGGTGATTTTTCTTTGGAAGGACTTAGAGGTTTTGATTTAAGAGGTAAAAGAATAGGAATAATTGGTACCGGTAAGATAGGATTACACGTTATAAAAATGGCTCTCGGTTTCGG
>CALFVP010000059.1 GCA_937928175.1 uncultured bacterium
TTGATACTATAAGCCTTATAAACTTTTCTGTTATGTTTAGGTTTATTTCTTTATCCCAACATATTCCTTCCCAAGCTGATATTATATTCCTTTCGAAGTTTTCATCTGTAGATTTGTAGATTGATACTACTTTGAATTTCTTTTTACCATTCTCCAAAAATTCTAGTATGTAACTTTTTTCAAAGTTAAAATCTTCTTTTAGTATGTATTTGGATATATCAACATCTTTCGTATACTCCTTATTTGATTCTTTTCCTTTTTCAAAGTTTACAAAGTTTTTAAAAATGAAATCTGTTATGTCATTCTTTTTTAATACGTTATTTGTTGCTTCGTCTATTGAAGAGTATGACGATACTACAAATATAGTAACATCGTTTTTGTTAAATATCAATGCTCCGTTTTTGATATTTTCTGTTTCTTTTGGTAGATGTTTTACTTCTTTGATTCCACTTAAATTGAGTAAAGTTACTTTTGATGTTTTGTTATAATTTTCTTTTAATTCGTTTTCGTTAGTGTTTTTGGATGAATTTGTATTTTTTACGTTGCTACCGCATGAAACAAAAGTAAGTATTATAGAAATTAGCAAAATTGTTGATCTTGGTAGTTTTTTCATTTTACACCTCTCTGTGATTTTCGGAATGTTTTATTAATCCTTGAAAAGGAATTTCTAAAACAGAAATTTTTTATCGTTTTTTAAACTAATTTGCTTTTTCCTTTAGTTCCTCTAAGATTTTTGTTTCATAATTGTCTATAACAGGTTCATTTGATGCTTCTAATGAAAGTGCTTTTTCTATTATTTCTTTTGCTTTTTTCTTTTCTCCTTTACTTAGTAGGAATTCTGCGTAATATCTGTATGCTGCTTTGTTAGGGTATTTTATAGCTCTTTCAAAGTCTTCTGTTGCCTTTTTAGTATCGCCTATGCTAACTGGCCATCCTGGTGCTTTAGAGTATACTTTTCCTCTTACCATATAAGCAGATCCATCTCTAAACGATGGGTCTTTTTTTATTACCTTTGTCATCAAATTAACTATTGGACCAGCTAAAAATAAACTATTCATTACTCCTTTTTCTTCTGCCCATGATCCGTAAGCTACACCAAGAAAGTAATTCCCTTCAATACCATCAGGGTTTAATTTTATAGCTATTTCTCCAGCACTTTTTGCTTCTTCAAATATTTTTTCTCTTAATTTTTTATCTTCTACAAAGTAAAAACCGTAAAATCTCGCAAAAGCACAATATTTCCAAGCATTTTCATAGTTGTTTGTTTCTTTAGTAAAAAGATCTTTATAGTATTCATACATTTTTCTAGCATCTTCTTTAGTTTTTATATCTTTAAAAATCTGAGAAAATGACATTGATGTTAATAGTAGAATGTAAAATGTAATAAGTGTGAAGTTTTTCATAAATACCTCCTTCTTGAATTATTTTATTCTTTTTATCGTTTTTCAAGTTGGTATTTTCATTGGGTTTGATTTTTCGATTAACTTGATTTTAGTATTTTTATGCTGTTTATCATATGAACTATTATGAAGCTTTAAATTACGTTTTATCTCTTACTAACCTTGAAAACACTAGAAGGTTTGATTTAATGAAAGATGGATTTTTGAATGTTTCTAGAGCTCTTAAAGTTATTGGGGTTGATTACAGTAGAAAGGAAATTATTCATGTTGCTGGTACTAAAGGTAAAGGTAGTGTATCTTATTTTGTATCTTATTTGCTTTCAAAGTTTTCTGGTTTTAAGGTTGGTTTGTTCACTTCTCCTCACCTTTTAAGTATTAACGAAAGAATATCCATACTTAAGGACGGAATTATTTATAACATTTCTGATGAAGATTTTGCAAAAGTTGCTAGTATTGTTAGGAATTTTATTGAAAGGGAAAGCGTAAACCTAACTACTTTTGATTTTCTTACAGTTATGGCTATGTATTATTTTCTAGAAAACGATGTTGATATTATAGTTTTGGAAGTTGGTTTAGGTGGTAGGTTGGATTCTACAAATTTTTGTAATCCAAAAGTTTCGGTTATTACTTTTGTAGATTATGATCATACTAATGTTTTGGGAAAAACTCTATATAAGATTGCTTACGAAAAAGCGGGAATAATAAAACCTAACGTATTCGTTGTATCTTCAAAACAGAGAAAAGTTGTTAAAGATGTTATAAAGGAAGTTTCAGATAGAAATAATGCTTTTGTTAAGTTTGTTGATGAGGTTTATAGTATTCTTGATGTTAAAGTTTCGGTTAGGGGTACAGAGGCTATCGTTAAAAATCTTGTTACTAGAAATACTTTTCGTACTTCTATAAATTTGATAGGTGAGCATTTTGTTGAGAATCTTTTAGTTGCTTACCTTGCTGCAAGTTATCTCTCTAATATCTCTGAAGAAGTTTTTAGTAATTTGGATTTTCATTTTAAAGGTAGGTTTGAAGTTTTAAGAGAAAACCCTTTAGTTGTTTTTGATGTTGCTCATACTCCTGGGGCTATTGATGTTGCTTTTAAAAACTATCTTAAATTGGTTAAGGGTAAAAGTTTTAACGTTGTTGTATCAATTATGGAAGATAAAGATATTGATAGAATTTCTAAAGTTTTTCTTAAGTATAGAGATAGTATTGATAGTATTTTTATTCTTAAACTTCGTGAGCATGATGGAAGTATGTTACTTTTGGAGGGTATTAAATCTATGGGGGATAAGGTTTGGGTTGTTGATAGGGTTGAAAAGATTGAAAAAAATACCTTGATTGTTGGTAGTTTTAGGATTTACAGTCAATTTTTGTGGAGAGGTTTTTGAATTTCTTTGAGTTTATGGTATAGAATTTAGTTTATGGGGGTTTTTGAAAAGTATATAAATAGTATTCGTAGGAATGAGTATATAAAGTCTACTGGTAGGGTTGTCAAAGTTACTGGAGTTTTGATAGAAAGTGAAGGGCCGTATTCTTCTGTAGGCGATATTTGTGAAATAGATTTAGGAAACGGTAAAAAAGTTAAAGCTGAGGTTGTTGGTTTTGATAACGATAGAGTTTTTTTAGTTATGTTTGAAAATATAGTGGGTATTCCTTCTAATGCTAGAGTTTTGAATACTGGTTCTAAGATGTATATTCCTGTTGGTGAAGAAATGAGAGGTAGGGTTTTAAATGCTTACGGTGAGGTTTTAATGGGAGGAGATTTTAAAGTAGAAGATTACTACTATATTGATAATGATCCACCTTCATCACTTCAAAGAAAAAGAATACTTAAACCTATCCAGACAGGTATTAGAGTTATAGATGGGATTCTTACGGTTGGTGAAGGACAAAGAGTTGGTATATTTTCGGGTAGCGGGGTTGGTAAAACTACTCTTCTTAGTATGATCGCAAGAAATACATCTGCAGATATTACAATTCTTGCACTTGTTGGTGAAAGAGGTAGAGAAGTAAGAGAATTCTTAGAAAGAGATCTTGGAGAAGAAGGACTTAAAAGAAGTGTTGTTATTGTTGCTACATCTGATGAATCACCTATGGCTAGATTAAGGTCTGCTTATACTGCTACTAGTATTGCTGAATTCTTTAGAGACAAGGGATACAATGTTATGTTACTTTTAGATTCACTTACCAGGTTAGCATTCGCTCAAAGAGAGATATCTTTATCTATGGGTGAGCCACCTACAACAAGAGGATACACTCCAAGTGTGTTTACAACTTTACCCAGACTTCTTGAAAGAGCAGGCCCTGGAAAAGAAGGAAGTATAACAGCATTTTACACGGTACTTGTTGAAGGAGATGATGTTAATGAACCAATATCGGATCACGTTAGAGCAACTCTCGATGGACACATAGTTCTTTCTAGATCTCTTGCTTCGTATGGAATATATCCCGCTGTTGATGTACTTATGAGTATAAGTAGATTAATGCCAGAAATAGTTTCTAAACAACACCTTGAAAAAGCCTATAAATTCAGAGAATTGCTAGCAACTTACCAGGAAAACCAAGACCTTATAAACATAGGTGCTTACGTTCAGGGATCTAACCCTAAAATAGATATTGCTATAAAGTATATTGATAAAATAATGAATTACATTAAACAGGATATGTACGAGAAAGTTAGTTTCGATGAAGCAGTAAATCAGCTAATTTCATTGTTTTAATTATTACTTTCTTACCGTTTAGGACTAATAAACTTACGTTTCTTCTTGTGTAGTCTATGTCAAAATCTATTACACCAGTTTCTATTTTTTTGTTGTTTACTTTCAAATATCTATTTCCTGAGTCTTCTATAAGTGAGATAATATCTTTCTCTAAGACGAGAAATTTTATTATATCATCGTAAGGACCAAACGTTTCGTTATTGCTCACAAGGTATTTTTCTTTGTTTTTCCTTGCTATGAATGCAAATTTGCTTTTATTGTTGTATATTAAAGAATCTTTGTCTATGAAATTAAAAGGTCCTATTTCTTTGTTATCAATTATCAAAAATTGCCATTCGTTGTTTTTTAGTACAAAAGAGAATTTTTTGTTTACGTTTAGAAGTTCTTTGTTTAAAAAAATGTTTACAAGGTTTGTAATTCCGTTAGTTGATGTGTATAAAAAGTAGTTATTTTTATGGTATACTATTGCATACCATGAATCGCCTAGAAAATTGTTGTATTTTACTATTCTTGAAAATTTTGCTATATCTTTACCATTTACGTTTATACCTTCTTTATTGTCTATTCCGTATACGAAATAGAAGTTGTTATTTTCTTCCTTTATGTCTTTTATGTAATCGTAAGGACCTAGAGTTAGTTTATCTTTGAGTATGAAGTATTTATTGTTTTCTTTTAGTACCAGCAATAAGTTGCTGTCGAAATTTTCACTTACGAATAACGCCATTTTGTAAGGACCAAGTTTTTTTGTAACTTTATCTTTCTCTGTAAAGTATACGTATACATCTTTGTTTTTCTTTACTGAAAATTTTGCTTTCTTAAGATCTTTTGAAACCTTAAGTTGAAATATTTTTTCGAATGGACCTTTTTCAAAAAAAGTTGTTGTTATATAAAATCCGTTTGTTTTTTGGGTTATTCCACTCCATATACCGTTTGTTGCGTCAAATTTTATGCTTTCATAGTCTACTCCTATGTATTTCCCTATTACTATACCGTTAAATATTAGAGAAAAAAGTCCATCATGGTCCATTACTCCTGCTCCCCATATTCTACCATTTTCAGATAAAACTGGTGTATAAATATTCTTGTACGGTCCGTATACCTTCGATGAATAGTTTATATAAAGATCATTTCCGTTTCTGAAGGTAAATAGAAATCTTTTGTTTTTGTAAGAAAAAGTATTCCAGAATACTTCATCGTAAGGTCCTAAATTACATACGTTGAACAATAAAACGTATTCCTTACCTTCTTTTTTGTACGTAATTATTGGCGTTGATTCTTCAATAGATATATTTAACACTTTTTCGTATGGTCCTATGTTTGTTCCTTCTATAAAAACGTAGTTTTGGTTGTTTGATGAAAATGAAAATATTAATTTGTTTTTGTCAAAAATTATTTCTCCTACTGATTTAAATGCTCCGTATAACTTATTTTCTTTTACTACAAACCAATGATCATTGGTTTTACATAAAAAAACAGTATCTTTGTGGATATTTTGAAAATATAGTATTTTATAGTATTCTCCTATTATTTTATTGTAGTTTTTGATGAGATAGTTTTTTTTGTCACCTTCTTCTATTATCCAAGTGTTTCCGTTTCTGTCAATTAATGGGTATGAGATTTTGTTAGTCGATGAGTATAAAGTTTTCAGTGTGTTATTATTTATCTCTCCTAGTATAAGTTTGTATTTGTTGCTTGATTTTGTTATTACTATCCAATTGCTTTTGTAGAAAGTTGGTTGTTCTATTTCTTCTGATGGTATTTCTAACGTTTTGCCGTTTACTATGACGTAGTTTTTGTTATTTTTCTTTGCACTGAGTATAAAATTCGTTTCGTAGAATGATGGTATTCCTATTTCTTGTACATCATCTAGTATTAGCTTACTGTTTATTATTATTGTATAGTTACTGTTAATGTTTTTAGCTGTAACCCACCAGTTCTTTTTGTCAATAGTTTGGTAAGGAATTTCTACATCAATAAATGGACCAAATTCTTTTCCTGAAACGTAAGATATATATTTGAAGTTGCCCTTTTGGAAAATTCTTACGTTTGGATTATCTTGTAAAATGTTACTTTTCACATGGTTTTCTTTAGGAAGTATTGTAACCCCATCTTTTCGTAAAAGAATTTCGTTTTCTAAAGGCACATTTTCTAAAGGTACCTTTTCTAAAGGTACCTTTTCTGTGAGTAGTTTATTTTGATAAATAACGTATTTTGAACTGTTAGATGATATCAGTATACAGTAATTCTCTGGGTTTTCTGAAAAAATTACATCTTCTACCAAAGCGTTACCTAGGTAAATAATTTTTCTCTTTTTATCTAATCCTTCTTTTGTTAAATTACCTAATATCAACTTTGTTGAATTGTTGGAAACTAGTGTTAAGTAGTAATTGAGTTTTCCGTTTACGTACTTTAGTTTGGTAGATTGTATTAGTATCTTCTCATTTCTCTCAATATTGTATAACGTAGTTTTATTTATATCTCTACATGAGTTTAGTATAAAGGTTAATGCGATAAATAGTAACGCTGGTGTTTTGGAATGGTGCACAGTAAGTAATTATGAATACCTTTGATGTTTTTAATCAAAAAGAGATGTATTTTATTTTTCGTTTTGTAAGTTTAAATTGAAGTTTAATGATTTTCATAATAATTAGGGTAAGGAAAAATGTATGTATAAAA
>CALFVP010000060.1 GCA_937928175.1 uncultured bacterium
CAGGTGTTACTCTTAACTTTAGTCCGTTTTTAAAATCTACCCTAAAGTCAATATAGGATCTTTCAAGGTAAAATGAATTGAAGTTTGTTGCGTTGTTTTGAATTGTTGATGGGTTGTAGAAGTAACCAGCGAATACAGTTAAACCAAGTTTCCACTCAGGTTTGACCTCTTGAGGTTTAACCTCTTGAGGTTTGACCTCTTGAGGTTTGACCTCTTGTTGGTATTCTTGTGAGTATGCTAGGGTTAGCCCTAAAGATAAGATTAAAGTCAATATTAGTAATCTTTTCATATGCTCCTCCTTTTATTTTTGTGAAATTTTATGTTTTTTTGTAATGTTTTTGTAAATTATTTTGAAATTTTTCGTTATTAGGTTTTGTGAGAAGTTTTTAAATTTTGTTTATTGTTCATAAATAATTTTTGGATGAAGTTTTACGATTTTGATTTAAGTTTTATTGAAAGTTTAGTTTCACCTACCGAAAGAAGTAGGATTTTTGATACGATTTACACCTATTCGCCTATTCCTAAAAATGCAGTTGATTCTTTAAGAGTGTTTTTTAATTTGTATCCTAATTATAAGGATAATTTTGTTGATATTCTTTTGGACAGTAATAAACTTATAACTTTTTCGAAGGTTTTAGGTTACAGTATTTATTTGAGAAACATTTTTAGTAGTAATATTGATTTACTTTTTGATATGTGTGATGGTAATTTAGTTTTTTCTTTGGATAAGTTTAAAAGTGATATCGAAGAAGTTTTTAATAGTTTTAGTAATGATAAACTTCTTTTTCTTAAGGAGATTAGGAAGTTAAGGAATAGGGAATTTTTAAAGATAGTTGTTAAGGAGTTATTGGGTGAATATTCTTTTGAGGAGACTTCTAGGGATTTGTCTTTTCTTGCTGATACTGTTTTGGATTGTGTTTTGAGGTTTAATTTTTGTAATTTGGTTAGGGAGTTTGGTGAACCTTCTTCGCAGTTTTGTATTATTTCGTTAGGTAAGCTTGGTGGGTTGGAGATAAATTACAGCTCTGATGTGGATGTAATTTTTGTGTATGAAAAAGATGGTAAAACTAGTAAAGGGATTGAAAATTTTGAGTTTTTTGACAATTTAGCTAGAAGTATAATATACGATGTTTCTTCAAGTGTTGAGGGTGAATTTCTTTATAGGGTTGATACGAGACTTAGACCTGATGGAGAATTTGGGTTTTTGGTAAGAAGTGAAGAGAGTTATTATAACTACTACATTGAGAGAGCTCAAACTTGGGAAATACAAATGCTTATAAAATCAAGGTTTTCTTCAGGTGATGAAAGTTTAGGTAATAGGTTTATTAGAAATATAGAAAACATTGTTTATTCTACGCCTATGGGTTATTCGGAGATTGCTGAGATTTTGGGTGTAAAACAGAAAATAAAAGGTGATGAATACAATTTGAAAAAGTCTACAGGTGGAATTAGAGATATTGAATTTATAGTTCAGGTTTTACAACTTATATTCGGTTTAAGAGACGAGAGTCTTAGAGTATCAAATACCTTACTAGCTCTTCAGAGGTTAGAAAAAACTAAAGTTGTTGATAAAGAAACTAGATCAGTCCTTGAGTATGCTTATAGGAATTTAAGAAAGTTAGAAAATTATATACAGCTTTACAGTAATCTTCAAGATTTCTCTCTACCAATTAACGATAAACAAAGAATGATAGGGTTATTTAGATTGATGCAGGTAGATAATTCTTATTTTTCTGGAAATGAGGACGAAATGTTACTAAATTTTGTTGATGGTATTAAGAAGGAAGTTATAAAGGTTAAGGCTAATATATTTGAAAAACTTTTGGATATAAAGGTTGGTGAAGAGAGTGTGTTTTTTCTTTATAATTCCGAAGAGAAAGAAGTCAGAGATTTGTTAAATTCCTATGGTATTAAAGAAACATCAAGAGCTTTTTCTTTTCTTGAGAGTATGATTTCTTTTTCTTTTAGAGGAGGGGTTGAAACTAGTATAGGTCTTAGAAACTTACTAAGAGCAATATCTCAGTCTCCCTTTCCAGATAAATCACTTTCAAATACTTATTACATATTAGAAGCTACTCAAAACTTACCTATATCTATACAGTTCTTTATCGATGAGAGAAATGTTAATTTCATATACAATGTATCTTTGCTTAAGGATATCTTTATAAACATACTTAGAAAACGTAATTGGATATGGGATGGAATGATGGATATAAACGCTTTTATTGATTATTTGAGTGTGTTTTTGAATAAAGTGAATTTTTACAGTAAAGATTTTGTAGAAGAAATTAGAGAAGTTTATGAAGTTTTCTTAACGTCTTTAGCTTTTCTTAGGATAAATAGGTTTGTTGATGCTTACAAAACTAAAAAGTTTTTTACTATGTTGTACGACAAAATATTTTTTGAGTTTTCTAGATTTGTTAAGGGGTTGTGTATTTTAGCTCTTGGAAGATGGGCAGTTGGTAAGCTTACTTTTTTTTCGGATATAGATCTTGTTTATTTAATTCCTTACGATGTCCACTCCGAAAAGTTCTTTGAAATGAGAGATAAAACTATTTCTATTCATAACATGATTAATGGTATAATCGATATAGATACAAGACTTGTTGAAGGATCTCATAAAGGAAGTTTTATTATGTCCTTAGAATCGCTAAAAGATTCTAGATTTGAAGTATGGCAGATTATTGCTTACCTTAAATCTAGGGCAGTATGCCACGATGATTCTATTAAAGATTACGTTGAAAAAGTAATATCTGAAAAACTAAAAGTATCAATTCAGAATATTAACTTTAAGGAATTTAACGAATTCATTAGAAAAGTTATAAGTAAATTTGAAAATGTCAATGATATCAAGAAAGGAAGAGGTAATTTGCTTGAACTGGAGTTTGTATTGGATAAACTATTTTTCAAACATTTTAAAGATTTCTCTGAACTACCTATGGCTAAATCTCTTTCTGAAATGGCTAGAATAGTTGGAAATGTTGTAAAAATAAATGTACCGTTAAACGATTATATATCGTTTTTAGTTGAAATTGAGGATATGTTAAAAATAGTTGAAGGAATTAGTTTTAGTGATAAGTTGTTTGAAATTGCAAAACTACCTATAACCTTTGAAGAATTTCAAAAGATGAGAAATGATATTATATCATGGTCAAACAGTATAATTACTCAAGAATAACTAATTTCAATATACTGGTAGTTTTACCTTTTTGGTATTGTATTATATATATCCCTTTAGTTAAAAATGAGGAATCAACTTCTTGTACCTTTTCATTTTCCACAGTTAGTTCTCTTATGAAATTTCCATCCTTTGAAAAGAATTTTATTCTGTCACCTTTCTTAGTGTTTATAAACCTTATTGTTTCTCTACGTTTTATTACACTTTTTTCCATTACTACTTCATCATCTTTTGATATTTGTAATGCGTTTTCCGGAATTACGAAAAACGTTTCTAGAAATCTTTGAGTACCATAATTGTATTCAATTGTTACTTCGTCGTTTGCTTCAACGTATATTACAGCGTTTGGTGAATTTGATATTTCGAATTCTCCAAAATACCACAATCCTAAATTAGTTAAGTTTATATTTCTTGATATTCTTGAGTTTTTTGTTGTTACTTTTAAGGGTATTACTGTATTTTCTAATATTTCACTTATAAGGTATATGGAAATTTTTGAGTTTATTTTTTTGAATTTACTGTCTAGTATTATGGTTGGTTCTTGGAAACCGTTGTATTTTGCAGGTGTTTCTCTCCAATTTAGAAATTTACCACCTAACCTATTTGGAAATGCATTTGGTAATACACTTACAGTTGGTTTATTGTAGAGTGTAAAACTGTTGGAGTGTGTAAAAGGTATGATTTTTAAGTTTTTTTCTTCTGCTAAGTGTATTATTTTACCACCTTTGTACGGGTGATTATCTTTCAAAGTAAAACACATGTTACTAGTTATACCTGGACTTGAGATTAAAAGATATTCGTAAGGTTTTATTGAATCAATATTGGATACTATTCCCCTAAGTGAAGAATAAAAAACGTTTTCCTTTAAGTTTATCATTATCTCTTTACTTTCGTTTATTGCGTGTATGTAAACGTTTGTTATAGGTAGATCTTGTGAATGTAAGTTTACTATTTCTATGTATTTATCTTTTTCTGTAGTCGGACCTACTAATGGATTACCTAGGAAAAAGTCAAACCACCTTTTAGTAGGTAAAAAACATATTTCATTTAATAATATCTTTTCGCTCATTTCTCTGGAGATCTCAAATAAGTCTATGCACCTTGCTGATGTAACTATATCGTGAAACTTTGCCACTATTTTTTCACCATTTTGGTAAAATGTTACTGTTCCTTTGAATAAGTTTTCTGATACTTTTGATAATGTAATATAACCTTTACCTAATAATTCTAATTGAACTGTGTTTACGTTAGTTTCTATCCTAAGAAAAATCTCTACCGCATCTTTAGGATGATAAACGTACTTCGATAACCATAAATGCTTGTCTGCCTCTATAAACCCAAACGAAGGTTTATCTGTTAAGAAAAAATTATTGTTGTACCTTACAAGTGATATTCCTTGGTTTTGATGTTGTACGGATGATATGTAATCTATAACTTGATCGTTTGAAATTAGTTTTATAGATGTTAAAATATCGTAGTTTAAAGGTGTTGTATTAGCTAAATACTTTGTTGATGTTGTTAATATTAACGTATTCGATGGGAAGTAAAAAGGTTTGGAAGATTGTACGTAAGAGTAAGGCAGTATTACCGCCGTTTGACCTGGATTAAGCAAAAATGAGTTTGTTATTCCTTCAGTTTCAAAATCTCCTAAAAAAATATTGGTTATCTTTATCTCATATCCTTGAACTATAAACTTAAAATTCCTAAGATCAATAGTTTGATTTAAGTTATTGTAAATTTCTATATACTGGCATTTTTCCCTTTCATGAGGATAATTAAAAAGTACCTCCGAAATAACTTGCGAAAATACGTTACTACCTAAAAATTTTAAAAACAGCAGTGTTATAAACACTTTTTTGAAATGTGTTACAAACACTTTTTTAAGAAGTGTTACAAACACTTTTTTGGGATGTGTTATAAACACTTTTTTGAAGTGTGTTATAAACACTTTTATGAGATGTGTTACAAACACTTTTTTGGAGTGTGTTATAAACACTTTTTTGAAAGGTGTTACAAACACAGAATTTAATTGTACAGTTTTACGTTTTTGTATTTCAAGAAATTGTATTTGAGGAAATTGAATTTCAAGAAATTGAATTTAATTTTTTTGTTTTTTAGATTTTATGTATGAATACTGTTGGTAATAGGTTTAGGGTAGTTTCCAAGTTTGGACCTGCTGGGGATCAACCTAAGGCTATAGATGAGATAGTTAAGGGTTTTAATGAAGGTATAAAAAGGATTACTCTTTTGGGTGTGACTGGTAGTGGGAAAACTTTTACTATGGCAAATGTTATTGAAAAGTTAGGTTTACCTACTCTTGTTATATCTCACAATAAGACGCTTGCTGCTCAGCTTTACAGGGAGTTTAAGGAATTTTTTCCGTACAATGCTGTTGAGTATTTTGTTTCTTACTATGATTATTATCAACCTGAAGCTTATATACCGCAGAGTGATATTTACATTGAGAAGCAGGCAACTATAAACGATGAGATAGATAGACTTAGGGTTTCTACTATTGCTAGTTTGTTAAGTAGGAGAGATGTTATTGTTGTTGCTAGTGTTTCTTGTATTTACGGTATAGGTAATCCTTCGGAGTTTGGGGAATTTGTTCTTTTGATTAAGGTTGGTGATGTTGTTAGTGTTAGAGATATTGCTTACAAACTTTCTGAAATGCAGTATGAGAGAAACGATTACAATTTTTCTAGAGCAACTTTTAGAGTAACAGGTGATAGAATTGATATACATCCTGCTTATTCAAGAGATTACATAAGAATTGAATTCTTTGATAATGAAGTTACTTCTATAAAAAGGTACGATTCTTTTAATAATTCACTTATAGAAAAGAGTGATTACATAGTGATATATCCTGCCAAGCTTTTTGTTTCATCAAGGGGTACTATTGAAAGGACGGTAGAGGAAGTGTTTAAGGAACTAGAGGTAAGAGTTAAGGAACTTAGAAGCCAAGGCAAAGAAATAGAAGCTAAAAGGTTAGAGATGAGAACAAAGTATGATATGGATCTTCTACTTGAGACAGGGTATTGTCCTGGTATTGAAAATTATTCTAGGTATTTGTCTGGAAGAAAACCAGGAGAAAGACCTTACGTATTGCTTGATTATTTTGGAAAAGAATTCTTGACGATAATTGACGAATCTCACGTCACTATACCACAGATAAAAGGAATGTATAACGGTGATAGAAGTAGAAAAGAAACACTTGTTGAGTTTGGGTTTAGGCTTCCTTCTGCTCTTGATAATAGACCTTTGAAATTCGAAGAGTTTGATTCACTTCTCGATAAAGTTTTGTACGTTTCCGCTACTCCAGATGAATATGAAATTTCAGTTTCTGGTAAAGTTGTTGAACAGATTGTAAGACCTACAGGATTACTTGATCCAGTAGTTTACGTAAGACCTACTGAAAACCAAATAAATGATATAATTACAGAAGTAACTGAAAATACCAAAAAAGGTGGAAGAACAATAATAACTACACTTACCAAAAAAATGGCAGAAAGTCTTACGAGATACCTGGTTGAAAAAGGTGTAAAAACAGTTTATATACACGATGAAGTTGAAGTTATAGAAAGAGTTGAATTACTAAGAGATTTAAGAAAAGGTGTATACGATTGTATAGTGGGGATAAATCTTTTGAGAGAAGGAATTGATCTTCCGGAGGTGTCTTTGGTTTGTATTCTTGATGCAGATAAGGTCGGTTTTCTTAGATCTAAAACTTCTCTTATACAGATAATGGGTAGAGCTGCAAGACATGTTGAAGGAAAAGTTATTATGTATGCCGATACAATTTCATCTGCTATGGCCGAAGCTATTAAAGAAACCGAAAGAAGAAGAAAAATTCAATTAGAGTTTAATGAAAAACATGGTATAGTACCGAGAAGTGTTAAAAAAGAAGTTGTTGATATAATAGAAAGAAAACACCAAAGAAATGTTAATTTAGGTAAAAAATTTTCCAAAATTTTGGACTTTAATGATGTTTTTGATTTCATTGATGAGGTTAAAAATAGGTATAAAGGTAATGTTGAAATGATTATAAAATTTCTTACAGATTACATGTTTGATTTAGCAGATAAACTTGAATTTGAAAAAGCTAGTATAGTAAGAGATGAAATAAAGAAGTTTGAAAAAGTTTAATTACCTTTCGTATTCGTAATAGTACATATCAGCAGGATATTCAACCGAATAAGAAAGAATGTAATTTATTTCCTTTCCTTTTTCAATTGTTGTTTCTATTGAAAATAGACCTTCTTTCTTTATTTTGTCGTTGTTTTCCACAGGTTTGGGTTCTACTTTGTTTATTTCAACTTTTATCTTATCTTCGTACGGTATTGGAATTCTATCTAGTATTGAGAGTTTTATATTTGATGGAAGATTGTTAATTATCGATGTTTTGTAAGTTTTGGATATTCTTTTGTTTGTTCCTAGGAATTTAGGGTTTTCTATTCTCTCTTCTACTAATTCTCTTTTTATGTTGATTTCTTTTACTGGTATTCCTCGGGTTTCGAAGTATCCATTTTTAGGAATTGTTTTTTCTATAGTAATGTTATCTATTTTATTGTCGTAGTACAGTACTTCTAAATTTCCAGGTATTAATGAAATATCTGAGGTGTTTGATATTCCTAGAGTAAGGATACCGCTTGTGTACTTTGAAGGTATTGCATAGTACTTCTTTTCAATTTTTGTGGGTATTTTATCAAAAATTTTTATTTCAACTTCGTTTTCTAGAATTAACTCTTTGTTTATTTCCCATAATATTCCTATATCGCTCGTTTTCTCTTCCAGCAACGGTTTAGGTTGATCTAATTCAATTTCTTCTGGTCCTTCTTCAAGTTTCGAATAAGTTTTAATTATCCCTTTTTTGTAAATAGGTTTATATACGTTTCCAATTAATCTTTTCAAACTAATATCTAATATTTCAGGAACCATTTCTGCAGATGTTATTACTATTTTATCAGATTTTATTTTAACTTCTTTTGGTAATGAGAATTTTACACTTAAGGATAATACTTCTTGGTTTAAATCTAAAGAGTAAGTATTTTCCCATTTGCCTGGTATTTTGTAGTATAGTTTACCTACATTGTTTAGTAGTTTGATCATTTTCATTTTCTCTTGAAGGTTTTCTATTTCTTTTTTTCTTTCAATTTTTTTTGATTTTTCTTTTTCAAGCTCTGGTATTGTGTTGTTTGTTAAGTTAAATATTTTTTCTTGAATTGATTCAAAATTTTCTATCATTGAGTTTATTGTTTTAATGTCCTTTTGGTAAGGAGAGATTAGTATAGAACGTATTAGTTCAGATGAAGTTTTGAGCTTTTCCACTTCAGATGATAGTAGTTTTATTTTTTTAGTTATATCTTCTATCTCTTTGTTTATATTGTTTAACTCTGCAATAAGAGGTGGTTGAAGTACGTTGGTTTCGATTATTTCGAGAATTTTGTTGTCCTTTGTTGATATTTCGTATGAAGTGTACGGAATCAGTACTATATTCGTTTTTATATCTGTTGTTACGTATACAGCGTCTTTGTAAAAAGTTATAACTGTTTTACAAAAAGATGTCAATGCAAAGAATTTTAAGGATACCACTAGAGAGATTATTTTAAAAACTTTCTTTTTTATCATAGTGAATATTATAGGTATTCTTCAATGGTGTTTCAATTGTTTTTTGAAAATTTAGAAAAATGTTAGGAACTAAGTAAAGTCTGAAGAAAGACGAAAAGGTGTATTTTTGGTAAATTTTATTAAAGGGGAGGTTTATAGGAATAACTACGTTTAAAATTGAGTTAAGGAGTAAAAACCATATAGAATATTTTATGGTATGACAAGGAATTTTTTAGGTTTAGTTATTGATTTTATTAGAGGTTTGCTTGAAAAAGTTGTTAAGTTTTTTTTGAGTATATTTGGTGTTTCGTCAGAGACTGATTTGCTTTCTGATGAAATTAAGAAATCTTTTGTTTTACTTTCTATTTCTTTATTTGTGTTTTTTGTGTTTTTTGTTGTGTTTTTAGCGATATTTTTAGTTCCATCTCCGACAGTGAAAGTTCCGAATTTGTTAGGTGATGATATATTGGATGCTATAGCAAAGTTGGAGAATGCTAGGTTAATTCCGAGTGTTGAGTTTGTTATTTCTCAAGACAAGCCCAGAGGTGAAGTTTTAAGACAAATTCCATACCCTGGTAATATTGTTAGGGAAGGTAAAACTGTAAAAATGTTTGTGAGTATTGGTAGTGGTGAATTTATTTTACCTGATTTTGTAGGTAAACCACTGGAAGAAGTTAGATCTTTTTTATCATCCAGAGGTGTTTATATATCGTCTATTGAGTATGTTAAATCCGAGTATGGTAGAGGTTTAGTTGTTAGAACTTTACCTTCAGCTGGTACAAAATTAAAACCAGGTATGCCAATTACTGTTTTTGTTAGTACTGGTGTTGAAGATAGTATTCCTATGCCAAACTTGATAGGTTTCAATTACGAAAATGCAGCAATTTTCCTTAGCTCAAAAAATGTTAAGTTTAAGATGGTGCCAGTGCCGGTTAATGACCCTGGAAGTGATGGAATTGTTCTTGACCATATACCTAAAGAAGGAGAGTTTATAAGTAAAGATTCTTTTGCTGAAATTATGGTTGGTGTGTTTGGAGATGAAAACGTATCCCAGAATACTAGGTTTATTCTGTACTATAAAAACTTGTCTGCCTTTTCTAAAGAAGGGGTATCAAATTATTACCTTAGTTTTGAGATAGAAGATCAAATAGGAGTAAGAAAGATAAAAAAGAAATTTAATAATCTTTCATCGGTGGTAATACCTTTGAGGTTAAGAGGAATAGGAAAATTGAAGGTTTATGTAAATGATGAGCTAGTTTTGGAAGAAACACTATGAATAATATAAAAGTTTCTCCTTCAATATTTGCAGCAAACTTTCTAGATATAAGAAAGGAAATTGAAAATCTTGAGAATCTCGGAGTTGATTATATTCATTACGATATAATGGATAACCATTTTGTACCTAATATAAGTTTTGGACCTTTGATAACTAAGCAAATAGCACAGTCAACAACTATACCAGGTGATGTACATTTGATGATAGATTTATCAAAAAAAAGTGTAGAACCGTTTTTAGTTATCGATAACGTAGAGATAGTAACTGTCCATTTAGAGGCAAATGGTTTTTCTAGAGAAATTCTGGATTTTGTAAAATCTAGCGGTAAAAAAGTTGGAATATCTATAAAACCTGGGACAGCACCAGAGAAAATTAAAGACTTTTTAGATCTCGTTGATTTGGTTTTAGTTATGACAGTAGAACCTGGTTTTTCAGGTCAAAAGTTTTTAACTCAATCAATAGAAAAAGTAGGTATTGTAAAAGAAATATTAAAAAGTTATAAAAGAGATATTTATCTTGAAGTAGATGGTGGAATAAACCTTGAAAATATCAAATTGCTTATAGATAAGGGAGCAAATTTGTTTGTAATAGGGAGTTTCTTCTTTAGTAACAATAACGGTAGAAAAATCTTAGAATACCTATCTAAATTAAAGTATTCTTCATTGTAAAGGTGTTGCTAATGTGAAACCTTTTGTTTTATTGTATTCAGCTATGAATTCTAGTATTCCATTTGATAACTTTTCTGAAAAAGAATTTATATAGCTATCCGAGTTTAATAATTTTGCTTCTTCAGGGTTTGAGATATAACCTACTTCTACTAATATGGACGGTACAGGTATGTATTTTATTACGTAGAATGGGGCTCCTTTAACTGTAATGTGTTCACCAAAGTTTTTGCTTACAATTTTACTTAGTATTTTACTTTCTTCCATGAGTGCAACACTTCTTATCTTACCTATAACTTTTTCAAGATCACTTATTTTTCTTATTTCTTCCTTAGGTATAAACGAATTTTCTAAAACTAAAACTTCTCTGGTACTATCATCAACTCCTTGTTCACTTACGTAGTAAATTTCCATACCTTTTTTAGTCCTTACGGGAGAAGCATTTTTGTGTATACTTATAAATATGCCGTATCCTTTTGTTTTATTAAGAAGGTCGTTAGCGATTTTGGCTCTTTGTTCAAGTGTTAGGTAAATATCAGTTTCTCTTGTTAAAACTACTTTTATTCCCATTTTGGATAGTTTTTTAGATAGTTCGGAAAAAACTTTCTTTCCGTATTTTAAAGTTAGGTCTTTTTCTTTTATTCCGTTGTGTATGGCTCCTGGATCTTTACCACCATGTCCAGGATCTATTATGACGAATTTTATAGGTGTAAAACTACTAGATGTTTCGTTTGTAATCTTTAGTTCATAAAATTTTGTTGAATCTTTTTTGTAGTTTTCTGTTTTGTTGAAATTATTGGTGTTTGTAAATTTTGAATCTGTTTGAAAGTTTAGTATTCTACATTCTATTTTTAGAAGAGATACTATACTGTCAATTGATGATAGTCTTAGGTAATAGTTATAGTTGCTTTTGAGTAGTCCTCCAGGCATTGGTACTACAAAATTGGAATTAATAATAAAAAATTCTCTGTTTTCAAAAAATTCTAATATATTGCTCTCAAATTTGATTGTAATTTTTGATCTGTATGGGTCATACTCCAAATTTCCTTTGATTGTTTCTGAGAAAGAGAAGATTTCTATTAAATCGTTTGTAAAGTTAAAAACTATTTGATTTCCTAAGCTAGTTAAAGTTATAAGAAAAAACACCAGGCTAAGTGTAAGCTTTTTCATCTTTGCAATTTTAAATATTCTAAGATTTTAATATAAAATTGAGTAATGGGAAATTGAAATTATTAGTAATCTTAGCATAACATTTGTTTTTAGGGGAGTTTTATGTCAGATTTTAGTGGTTCTTTAGGGTTTATAGGTTTTGGTAACATGGGGAGTGCTTTAGTTAAGGGTATATTAAGTTCCAAGGTAGAAATTGTACCTAGAGATAAAATTTACGTTTATGACAAAGATGTTTCTAAGTTAAGTGAAGCTAGAAATCTAGGATTAAAAACACTTGATAGCTCTCTAGAAATTTTTGACAAAGTTGAAATTATTTTTCTCTGTGTTAAACCTAAAGATTTGTTTACTTCTTTGGAGGAAGTAAAAAAGAATATAGTTAAAAGCAGTAGTGATAGATCTTACATTGATGTGGTAAAGAGGAAAGTATTAATATCAATACTTGCTGGGGTTAAGGTTAGTAAGATAAATGAAGCAATAGGTTGTAGTGAAATACCTATCGTTAGGGTTATGCCTAATACTCCAACTATGGTAGGTGAAGGAGCTTTTGGAGTGTATTTTCCT
>CALFVP010000061.1 GCA_937928175.1 uncultured bacterium
CTCCTAAACCAAGAACCACCCCTAAACCATTACAAACTGAAAGTACAAAAATCGTAAGTCAAAAAAAACAACCTAAGCCACAAACAAAAACAGAAGAAATAAAAATAACCTTACTTGACAAAATAAAAGTATACCTAAAAGCATACTTTCAAAATATAATAAACATTAAAGGATTCATAAAAAATAAATTCTTTGAGAAAACTCTCAAAGAAATCCCAGCAGCGTTCAACGATTTAAGAATAATAGGATATATTTTAACCTCAAAAGATGAAAAAATAACTAACGTAGTTAAAGAAAATTTAAACGCTATAAGTCCAATAGCATACGAAATTATATACAGACTTAATAACCTACCAAACAACGAAATTTTTGATAAAGCTGAAAGAATGTACAAGATCTTTACTCAAACAAAAGAAACAACAAAACCAGAAAACATAAAAGATATACTAAAATATACATTCAAGAAACTTTATTTACTACATCCCTTCAAAGATCAAGCAAAATTATTTCTCGTCACCGCTTTTAGAGCTGTAAATAGGTATATTCCAAAATCAGATTTACAAAAAATGGAAAAATTGTTCACAAGAGTATGGGAGTTTTTGTTTGAAGATTACTACAATCAAATAAGAACAGCAATAAACCTAATAATAGGTAAAGAAATATCTGTTAACTCTGAGTACATGATAAGATTTTTAGAAATAAAAGAAGAAGACTATATAGGATACCTAACGGAAAAAATGGAAATCTCTAAAATAAAAGAAGAGAAACCTAAAGAAGCTAAAGAGCAAGAAAAGAAAGAAAGTAAAAGTAACATCCCAGAAGAAGGTATAGATTTAGTAAATTCAATAAACATAAGAAAAATTCAAGAATCAATAAAAAGAAAAGATTTTCACATAGAATACAACGATAAAATATTTATAACAGAAGCGTTAATGGAATTTTACGAAAAGGACATTTATCCGGTACTAGTATTAAAAGCAAAGTACAACATAATTTTTGACAGATTAAAAACAACCGATATAAAGAAAAATCTCGATGATATATACATAAATATGAGGACAATTAGAGACAAAATAAACGATTATTACAAAACTGTTGAAGATATAAAATCAGTAGAATCGGATGTAATGATACCAATAAACAAAAAATCAGGTTTAATAAACACAAAAAATATTGAAAGAACAAGAATATCATACCAAATAAGGAAGGAATTTATGGAAATTTTAAGTAAAGTAAAAGATACCTTAGAAACAGTACTTTCTGATTACGAATCTGGTGGCAATATTTTATCGAATCCAGAAGAAATAATAGAATTCGAAGTTGATAAAATAAAAGGAGTAGAAACGGAAAAAAATTTTTTTGAAGGGGAAAACGTAATAAATGCAATGAAAAAAATTCAAAAAATTATAGTAGGAATAATATTTTTAATTAGTGAAGGTGATCTTGGAGGATCAAACGTAAAACTAGAAAAACAGGTATACTTAACATTATAAACTTGTTGAATTGAATAGAGCTACTCTTTTACAATTGTTTTTGTGGGCGGTTAGCTCAGTTGGTTAGAGCGTTGCTTTCACACAGCAAAGGTCGGAGGTTCAAATCCTCCACCGCCCAAATGAGCCAAATACTAGAAACCATAAATAAAATTCTAAAACTAGATCAAGATCTCTCAAAAAAGAGAGAAGAGGCAAAAATTGAAGCAAAAAAAATAATCGAATCTGCTAAAAGAGAAGCTGAAGAATACAAAAATCAAAAACTAGAAGAGCTTGAAAAATTCAAAGAAGAAATAAACCAAAAATTTAAAACAGAAATGGAAGAGTTCAAAAAAACCACCAACCTAAAAGCCGAAAAAATCCGTAGCTCAATCCTAGAAATATTGAAATCACAAAAAAAAGAAATAGTAGAAGAAATATCTACAACAGTATTTAAAGAAATAATTGGATCACTACTATCAAAATGATAAAAATATCAGGAGGATACCTAAAAGGACACCAAATACGTATAAAAAGTAACAAAGTAAGACCAACATCAGATGTAGTTAAACAAGCGATATTCAATTCAATTGATGTAGATTCAACGTACTTTCTCGACCTATTCGCTGGAACAGGAGCAGTAGGAATAGAAGCTCTAAGTAGAGGTGCAGAATTCGTTTGCTTTATTGACAGTAATTACCAGTTAACCCATCAAATCAAACTAAACTTATCATCGTTTAAAATAGATCCAAAAAAATACACAGTAATACACTCTACATGGGAAAAAGGAATAAAAATACTAGAAAAAGAAAACAAAAAGTTCGATACAATATTCATTGATCCATTCTATAATTTCAGAGAATACACAAAGTTGTTAAGCGTAACACAGAGAATACTTAAAGAATCCGGATTAATAATTCTAGAACATTCAACAAGAACAGAAATACAAATACCAGAAGGACTAAAAATAATATCTTCTAAGACGTACGGCGAAACAAGTATAGAATTTATAACTATACTTTAACAATATCAATCTCAACCCACAACTTAAAAAAATTCGGTAATCCAACATTGACTTGCTGACTTTCGTTAATAACTAAACTTGATGAAACAACCATACCTTCTAATTCTGACATTAGCCTAGCAGTATTTGGATTTATTTTACCTATAGGTATACCGTTACCTTTCAAAAACACTTTTATTTCATTATTATGAGAAATCAAAATCACTCTATTATCACCAACAGTTTTAACGTAATCCAAAGTATCCCCAAGGTACTTATCAACATCAACTATAGGTGTTATAATTTTTATTCTATTACTCCTAAAAACGATATCATATTCATTATTACTAAGAAACATTTCTATGTTCCTATTAAGGTTTCTTAAAGTAGTTGTAGGATTCTGATTGTAAAGAAAAGAAATAACGTTTTTTGCTTCAAGTAACAACCAAATTACATTTTTACTTTTCAAATGCTCTATTATAGCTCTCTTTATATGAGATTTATTAACAAGATCAAAATCTGTAGATATCAACCTAATAAACTCAGAAAAGAAATCAACAAACTTGTTAGCCTCTATCCTAGATAAAAGAAAATCAATTTTTAACATTGGATCAAAATAAGGAGTTCTACTATCCTCAGAAATATTTTTCTTAACTTCAAAGAAAACCCTTTCATCAGGAAAACCAAAATCAAATACAGATTTAAGGTTTATCGAAAAATTTTTCCCTTCAACAAAATCTATTATCTCTTTAGGTAACGTAAACTTAACACCATTAAGCAAAACAACAAAATTTCTATCATTATCGGTGTAATAATTTACGTAGTACTTGTTATGATTGTAAAAAAACTTTGTAGAAACTATATCATCAGCAATCCCATTTAAAATAACACTGTCAATACCTAGATCTATTATACTTTCTACATTAAAATAACTGTTAAAGATTCCCAAACTACTAATAAACCTATTAAGCTTAACATCACTAAGAGAAACTGTCTGAAAAAAAACGTTTGCAATATCCCTAGGTGTAAGAACAATACTCGAAAAAACTTTTCTAGCGTTGTCAATGGACAAATTCCTGTACAAAACTCTTAACCCTGGTAAAACGTAACCACTTCTTATTAAAGAAGCACCTAACACAACTTCATCAGACTCTCCCTTAAGAACGTCTTTTAACTTCCAAAAATTACCAATAACTTCCCCTTCAACTGCAAAATTAAGCAAAGATATTTCTTTATACTCTTTCAAATTCCTCATTTTCAAACTTTCTTACTTAACAATCTCAACCACTTCAAAAACACCGTTCTTAACGGTATAGACAGTAAAAATAGAATTTACATTATCACCTTTCTCATCAAACTTAACAACAAAGTAAGGATCCCTAAACTCAATCTTTTTCATTAAATTGTTTGCTTCGTTTCTATCGTATTTACCATTTTTTTCCAATAGATTAGTAAGAGTAATAAATAGTATTTTAGTAGCAACATAAGAATTGAAATCAAAGGGACCCACTTCATCATTAGGAAACAGTAACTTGTACTTTTTATAAAACTCACTTTTTTCATCAATAGGCATTCCAATAAAAGTTACTATATCACCGTTAGCGGAAACTCCAGCTATTTTTATATAATCATCAGTTTTAAGTCCATCTCCACCAACAAAAGGAACATTCAATCCTACCTCATCAGCTTGTTTTGTGAGTAAAGCTCCTTCAACGTAAACTCCACCAAAAAATACAAAATCGGGATTACTCTGTTTAATCTTTGTCAACAAAGCTTTAAAATTTCTCGCCCCAACACTTATAGAATCTCTACCTAAAATAACTCCACCCAACTTCTTAAACTCTTTTTCAAATTCATCAGCCAATCCCTGCCCATACTCCGTTTTATCATCGATTATGTAACCCCTTTTTAATCCTTTCTTAAAAACAAACCTAGCAGCAATAGGTCCTTGTTGAGCATCCGTAGGACATACCCTAAAAACATTATCAAACCCTTGCAAAGTCAACTTAGGATTAGTAGAAGCAGGTGTTATCATCGTAAGATTTTTCCTCTTGTACACACTCGAAGCAGGTATGGAACAACCACTATTCAAATGTCCAACAACCCCTATTACCCTATCATCAGAAGCTATCTTCTCAGCAATATTAACAGCTTCACCCTCATTAGCCCTATCATCAAAAAACTCTAGTTTTATAGTTACATTAGTGTAAATATTAGTAATTTCACTGTAAGCTAAAATAACCCCCCTCTTTATCCCTTGACCAAGCGTAGCAATATCACCAGTCAAAGGAGCAGCAACAGCTATCTTGTAAACATCCCTACCTTCACCACTCTCACTCCCCTTACCACAAGAAAAAACAAAAAAAGAAAAAATAACCAAAAAAACTAACCACAACCTCATAAAAACCTACCCCCTAACAAAAATTATAAAAAAATAAAAAAAAACTTTTCAAAAAAACATAAAAATATCGATGATATCGATCGATGATATCGATTCGATTATATCGATTTTATCGATTATATCGATTTTATTATATCCACATTTTTAATATGTACCTTCTCTCTTGGTAGCTTTCTTAGACATAACCATAATCCTCCACCTAAACCAAAAAAGCAAAGTATTTGATAAAAAGTTAACTTAACTTTTAATATAGTTAACTATGGTGTATATACTAATTTACTTTGTTACGATAGTACTGATTATACTAGTTTTGTATAGAAAGTTTAAGGTAAGGTCTGAGGAATTTTTTGTATACAAAAGGGAAGGCAGGGAGTTTGAAGTTGGGATGTCGCTTGTTGCTTTAGTATTTGGTGCATCTTCGGTATTTGGTTTGGCTGGTTGGGGGTATAAGATTGGATGGAATTCTATATGGTGGACTTTATCTGGGGTAGTATTTTTAGTGTTATTAGGGGTATTTTTTGTTAACGTTATTTATTCCTTTAGGGGATTTAACATAATAGATACAATTCAAAAAGATTTTGGTAATGAGATAAAAGTAATCTCTTCAATAATTCTCTTTATATCCTGGGTTTCGGTATTATCAGGACAAATAATAGCTGGAGGTAACATTACTCAATCTATAGTAGGAGATAGGACAATTTCGTTCATTATTTTCTCAATGATATTTGGTATATACACGATATTTTGGGGACAAGTAGGTGCAATAAAAACATCTTTCTTTCAAGTAATACTAATGGTTATAGGAATTTTTGTAATACTTTTTATTTCTATGTCAAAAACAAATTACAATCTTGAAGTGTTTAAGAATGCTGAGATTGGATTTAACGAAAACTTTTCTTTTTCTTTTTGGTTAACGTTATTCATCTCTGTAGGTCTATCATACCTATTTGGACCTGATGTATACACAAGAATATTCTCATCAAAAGATAGTAAAACGGCTAAAAAA
>CALFVP010000062.1 GCA_937928175.1 uncultured bacterium
TAAAGCTTTGATACTGCAATATACCTTCCAGCTACAAATACAAACGTTAATAAAAACGTTGTTGAAACCCAAATATTCATTGTCATATAGAATACCAAAGCTGAAAGTATGAAAGAGAGAAACACCAGAAAAAACACATACATTTTATTAAAATTATGTGTTAGCAAACTATAGTGTTTACTGGTAGTACTTTTTTTGTTTATAACAATGCCTTTTCCACTTCCTTTTATCACATAGGAGTTAGAAAATATTATGTTTGACAATTCGTATATCTTAAAATCTTTCCTAGGCAACGTTACTGCACTTTTACCTACTTTCTTATTCTCATTGAATACTTTCGATTCATCAACTATTAAACTATTCGATTCTATTACTCTTACATCAAATGGCACTACTTCACCCTCTGAAATTAAAACAGTATCACCAATCTCAATTTCGTCTTCTGGTAATATTACAGTTTTATTTTGTCTTATAGCTTTCAATCTAGTTGAATGTATTTTAGCTAGTAAGTTTTCGGTTTTACTTACGTTTTTCACCAACGTATACATTACAACAAAAAATAGTAAGAGTGATATTATTCCAATTATTGACATCAATGTATTAACGGCAAGCCCTACAAAAAAGGTTAACAATAGTGCCCAAAATTCTACTCCAATCCAGATTACAAGAGTACCCAGATTTTTAAAATGAACATTTCTGTTTTTAGTATAAAAACTCTTTTTCCTTTTATTTATGTAGTCGTAAACTTCTGATGGTCTAAGTTGCGAAATTAGAAAATAATCAATGTCCGTATTAACCATAGAAAATAATATGTTTTTTTAACATACATTTTTTCAACTTTCCAGAAATCCCAAACGGTAATTTGAAATGAAATTCTATTGTTTATATACTTTATTAAGTAAACATGAAATCTGTCTACGTTAAAGTTTTTTTAGATAACGTTGTTATACCATTTTTAGTTGAAGATGAAGAAGATATAAAGTTCAATGATTACGTTATTATTGAAACTAAGTACGGCAAGGATTTAGGCAAGGTTATTTCTGGCAAGTTAGACTTTATTGCTGAAAATAGTAAAAAGATAATATCCAAAGCACAAGACACAGATATAGAACTATTCAATAAGAACAGGAAAAAAGATGTAGATGAACATAAAAAGATTAGAGATGTTTTGAGAAAATACAACCCAGAAGCTCATTTCGTTGGATGTTACTTTTTACTAGAAGGTAACAAGGTAATTGTTAACTTTTCCGCTGAAAGCAGAATAGATTTTAGAGATGCTGTCAAAGCTCTAGCTTCTATCTATAAAACTAGGATAGAGATGAGACAAATATCTCCAAGAGAAGCATTCAAGATAATGGGTGGTATAGGAATATGTGGTATGAAATGTTGCTGCACCAGATTTAATCATCTAAAACAACACGTTTCGGCTAACCTTGTTAAAGAACAAAACCTTTCAGAAACTAATTCCAAGGTTATAGGTCCTTGTGGAAAACTACTTTGTTGTCTTGTCTACGAATCTCATTGTTACAAACATGGAAAACATATACTTTATAATAGTATTACTAAAGTGTGAGTTTCTATGAATAGTTTTTTCACTATACCTAACATCGTATCTTTATTTAGAATCTACTTGACCATACCTATAATCTTCTTCATATGGCTCGAAGGTAAATACTATATTTTATCTATAGTTCTACTAGTTATAGCTTACATTTCTGACGCTGTTGATGGAATTTTAGCTAGATGGTTAAACCAAGTTTCTGAGTGGGGAAAAATTATTGATCCTCTAGGGGATAAAATACTATCCACTGCTTTAGTAGTTACATTTTACCAAATGGGAGAAGTTTCTTTATGGTTTTTATTGATAGTTGTAGGAAGAGATCTACTTATATCGATATTCTCTACCAAAATGGTGAAAAATTTTAGATTTGTTTATCATTCTGCTCTTATCGGTAAAATTGTTACCTTTATGCTGTTTGTTTTCTATTTACTCATCCTGTTAAGATTTATTGGGTTTGTAAATGTAAACTTCATAAAAAATTTGGAAATCATTGTAATATTGTTTGTTGTAGTTTCTGGTATGTATTATTTAACTTTGTACATAAGAAAATTTAGCGAGTACAAAGAGACTAATGAATAGCCTTAATTTCTTTTCTCTAAATACATCGGATGTTCTTAAAAAGTTTAACTACTGGATAACTACTAATTCTCAATTTTCCGTACATTTTTACAAAACCAAGAATTTAATAAGTTTCAAAGGTAACATTGTTTTTGGTGTTGATCTTTTAAGCTCATCCATCATTATGGACTTAGTTAATTCCAAACCGTTCACTTGGGTACTTGTATCAAAAGATAAAGTCTTCTTTGAAAAAGATAAGCCTAATATCTCTATCATGTCTAACTTTGATAAAGTTATTCTTATTGAAAACTTCAAGTTTTCGTACAAGTTTAAGAAATACTTTCTTGAAATTAAAGATCTTGAAAATTCCCAAACTCTTCTTGAGAAGTTAAGTGAATTCACGTTAGGTAAAAAAATATCCATAATCTGTAAAAGAAAGTTTTATTTCTTTCATGAAGTTATTTTTATACCAGCTAGAACTCAAAATATAGAAAACTACTTATCTTTTATCTTTAAAAAAACTGTGGATTTTTCTGAAGATGATATTTGGCGAACTAAAACCATACTCTACGAATTGTTTGATAACGCACTAGAGCACGGTAGTAAATTCAACGAAAACAAAATAATAAGAATTGAAACTATTATTAGCAATAACGGTATCAATATTATTATTTCTGACCAAGGAGAAGGGTTTAACATGTCTAATATAGATTTTAGTTTAGATAAAAATAAAGTTACTGGAAGAGGAATAATGATGGTTAAAATGCTTTCTGATATTTTACTTATTACCGACAAAGGTAGAACAACAAACGTCTTTATTAATAGATCTAATTCTCAGTATATACCTTTTTTCGTTTAACTTCCCACATATTTTCTATAAAGGTATTCAGCTTCTTCTTTCGAGATTTTATCAGATATTATCAGTCTACCGTTTTGGAATAAAAACATCTTTTTCCCCTCTGCTATAAAAACTATATATTCATCGCTATCTTCTAATATCTCTACTTCGTTTTTTAATAATACCTCCTTTAGGAATCTTATATTAACACTTCTATCATCTATAGGAAACACTGCTACAGAATTATCGTTACAATTTTCGTTTACTATTTCTCCATACTCGTTTTCTAAGAAGGTATAATTACCATTTACACAAGATTGACAACCTTTTTTAATATTTATCTCTTCAGTTTTATCCGAGTAAATCCTGTAGCTTTTATTCCCTTTAATTGATTCTATTATCGTTTCTATCAAAACTTTAGGATCCTTCAACAAACTTTTTACTACAAAGTAGTTTGATAAAGTTTCTGAGTTTTCGTACAAACATCTTACACAACCGTATTTCGAAACATTTTTCACTACAATGCCATTTTGGTAGTATCCTACCCAAGTAAGCTTTTTGTTTTCTTTTAGCGAAAAATCGTTTATTAAAAGGGAAGTTATCCTACTAAAAGTTAAGTCTACTAGTACTTTTGTAGTTTTTGGTATCACGTAAGGTATTGTCATGTAGGTTATACTTTCATTTCTATGTTGACTTGACAACTTTTCTTTGTA
>CALFVP010000063.1 GCA_937928175.1 uncultured bacterium
TAATCTTTCAAAACAGAAGATACAAACAAAGAATCACTTGTTTTAAACAAATTACCAGTTAAAGTGAAGTATTCATGAGAAGGAGAGCCTTGAATGTGAGATACAAGGTAAGGAAAACCAAGATCAACTCCAACAAGAAAAACTGGATTTCCATTCATAAGTAGAGCAAAATGAAACAAATTTGTAACCACAGAACCACCACTTTCTAACCCTAACAAATTATAACCAATAACGTTTTCCAACCATAAAACAGCATTATTACATATTTCATAAACCAAACCACCCAACACTTCTATGTGAGAACTTTTAGTAATAAAAACATTCCCTTCAAAGTTCCTAATAAGCTCAGGAGATACAACTACATCAGATAACAAAGTAATACCTTTTGTACTAATTCCGTAAAAATCTTTAATGTTAGCAAACTGAGAATCTAACGAAAAAACAAAATCTGGCAAAATATCATAACTTAAAACTGTTTTTAAAACAGTATCAACAACACACAAAACGTAATTTTCTCTATACTTTCTAAGTTCATCCATCAAAAATTTACCAGAATAACCTGCACCTAAAACTACAAAAGGTTTTCCCAAAAAGTTACTAAAACTCTCTTCAACAACTCTTTTAGTTAAACTTCCGTACTTCAAAATGTAAGGAATATTTAAAAACGCATTTTTTACCCATAATTTATCAAAATTAATCCTAGTAAGTAGATCCGTAAATTTTGATTTCACAATTTTCTTTATATCTTCAGCTATAGAATCGTACTTTTCTTTGTACATTCTGTAAAGACTAGGAAGATAAACAAATTTAACATCCCTTAAAGTTGTAAAATCAATAAAGTTAAGAAAAGTATAAACATCATTAAAATTATAGTTAGTTACGATAAAATCATCGTTATCGTTCGAGAATACCAAAGCAATATCATCGTCAATTTCTATTGGAAGTACAAAAGAATCTGGATTTTTCTCTTTAATAAGCTTTAAATGATAACCAAGACCAATACCCAAAAGAATGAATAAATAGTTACTACCTTTGTCAATACCTAAACTAGAAATAATATTTTCTGCTTCTTTTACGGGATCATACAAACTATGAATTAGTACCTTACCTTTTTTTAACGTTTTAAGACCCGATTTAGAAACCAAAATTTCAACATTTTTCAAAGATCCACGTTTATTTAACTTTTCTTTTACTTCCTTCGGTAGCTTTATGTTATTCAATATCATCTTCGGATTGGTAACTGTATTGTATTTCTTTTGTAATTACTTCAACCCATTTTTTTGCTTCGTTTGCAAGTCTTGAATCTGGGTATTCAAGTAAGAATTTTTTAAAATTTGCAATTGAGTCTACGAGTCTTCCTGCATAGTACAAAACAACCCCCTTCTTAAAAAGAGCATCCTGATCTTTATTTTTAGGTTCATTATTCATAGCTTTATCAAAAAATTCAATAGCTTTATCGTACTTTTTATATATAGCGTGAATTTCACCAAGCCAATACAAACTCGCATCCTCATAAATAGTATTTTTAAAAGTTGATGCAACCTTTGCAAAGTATTTAGCAGCTTGTGAATATTCCTTTTCTTTCATCAATCTAAAAGCGTACCCATACATTTGTTTTGAATAAGCATCATAAACCGATTTATAGTATTTCCCACCAGGATTAAACTTTAAATAATTATCGTAAATGTAAAAGGCAGATTCGTAATCTCCTTTCTCAACGTAAACCCTAGCTTTACCAAGTTGAGAAAGCTCAGTATTAGCCTTCTCAAAATACATAAGAGCAGTATCATAATCTTTCCTATAAAAGTATATATACCCTAATTGAGTTAAAATGTTGTTCTTAACGTTAATATCACTAGATTTAGTTAAAGCTACTCTAAGGTATTCCTCTATTTCAGGATTCATACTTTCGTTCCTATCTCTCAGTATATCAATCAAAAGTTCTATAGATTTCGTAAGTATTTCATTATTCCTATTTTCATTGAAAAACTTTGTTATTAAATTCATAACTCTCCTTTTAGCATTCTCAATCTTACCAGTAACAAAACTACTGTAAGCAACAAAATATTCTACTTCGTAGTAATACTTACTTTTAGGGTAATCCGCAAGAAACCTCGTTCCATCCCTAATAACATCCTCATACAAACCAAAATTAAACCTATTTTCAATTAACCTATAATCCTTACCTTCCCTATAGAATTGATAAGCAAAAAAACCTAAAACACCAATAGCAATAAAAATAATACCAAATAATACATAAACCCATTTATTCATACCTTTACACCTCTAAAATATCTCTTAAATTTTCGGATTATTTTACTTTTATGAAAGATTTTCAATACACACAACAGGTTCAAAGGATCCTATTTCAAAAAACTCTTTAACTTCCCTTTTCTCCTTAGTGTAAGGATATATCAAAGTTCCACCATCAAACTTAAACCTAACTTTTCTTGAAGATAAGTTAACAAAACACCAAATTCTTAGATTACTGCTGGTTATTCTCCAAAAAACAACATTTCTCTTTGATCTTAACAAATCTAATTTTCCATTTTTGATTACATTGTAAAGTTCTTTGTAAACATCTTCAATGTTGTGATAAGACTGATTTATTTTTTTGTTATTTTTCCAATCTAAAACCTTTAGGTATATATTTGCTTCATACAATCCTGTTGTACCTTCGTTTATGCCTATACATTCGTACTTGGGACGTCTTCCTTCACCAGCACTTCCAAACCTAGACAAGAAAAATCTTAAAAGTAACCCTTTTTCACCTTCTTTAGTTAGTGGATTTCTATTTATAACTGGGTTCTGAGTATCATGAGTATCAACTGCATAAGCAACACTAATTTTTCTACTCCTTTTTGAATTAAAATTTTCCAATACTTTAGACAACTTTAACGTTTCTTTTATGTAATTCTTAGAAATATCATACCAAATATCACCACCCAAAATTAAGTCAGCTCCTACTTTGTAATAGTTTTTGAAATCTTTATTGTCCATTCTCTCAAAAAACATACCAACGTTAGGAAACTTTTTTCTAACCTTGTTAACAGTATACTTTATAACATAGGGTGTTATTCTATCGGATATTGGATAATTAAAATTGTTACTATACACAGAATCAAAAACATGATCAGTGTAATCCCACCTAATAAAATCAAATCCAAATTTTTCAATCATCCTTAAAGGAATATCTGAGAAAAAGTTTAAAACTTTTCTATCTATTTTCGGAACATTATTTGAATCAGGAAAAGCATTAGGTAATATGTTATCGTAAAACTTATAGGGGGTAAGAACTCCAAACGCATGGTCCCTATGATCTTGCCCCTTCATATTGATATACTTAAATTCTGGATATTTTTTATCTTGGACGTAGTGTGAAAATTCAGGTACACCTACACCATTCCATGTATGGGAAGGAATTGTCCAAATTCCATTCTCAATAAGTTCGTAAATACATTCTAAATGTGCTGTTCTAATGGTATTAACATCTCCTTTATACAAAGATTTTAAACCAAACTTCTTAACCTTTTCTTTAACTATTTTTCTTACTTCTTTATGAATTTTAGATTGATATTCTTTAGAAAGTTGCTCTTTCTGAGAAAGGTTATCAGCTAACCTAACACCTCCATCACTACACTTTTCAAGCTTTATCCACCTAAAAAATTCCGGATAAGATAAAGCAACTCTCGAAAACTGTGAAGTATGTGGCTCTAAATCAAAACCAACAACCTTACCCAAAAGATGACAAGTTTTGACAAAAAACCTAACTTGATCGTAAGCGGAAATAAGAGAAAGATAAAACTTGTTTATAAATGTATCAGAAACAATAACCAAACAATCTATAGCGTATATTATATTTAAGGCATGGTCAAAAAAAGGAGATAAATGTATTCCATCAACTCTAAGCGAAGGTAATACTTTAACAGAATTTATAAAATCACCGTGCGAAACATTCTTAAGAGACGTAGCTCTAACGTTAACAAAACAAATAGATACATCTCTCATCCAACTACCATCCTTAAAATTCATAACAGGTGAATTACATTCACCTTTACTCTCATAAAGCATCTTAAGAAAAAAAGCAAAAGAATACATAGGTAAAGATAACATCTCTGAAGGCGTTTTTCTAATATACCCATTTTTCAAAAACTCGTTAAAAAGGTTTTCCCCCATTTTTTCCATATCGTCTTTATGTAACCCTTTATCTTGAGCTTCGGAAAGTGATAAAACTAAAACTTTCTCAAGTATATCCTTATAATTCATTAATTCCCCCAAACGCAGTAAAATTTTAACTAAGTACCAAGAAAATCTTTCAATTTATCAATAGTAAGTTTTTTTTCACCAAAAGAAAGAAACCTTTCAACGTATTTACCGATTACATCAAATTCCAAATTCACAAGACTACCATTCTTCAAGTACTTCAAATTCGTATTTTCGTAGGTATAAGGTATAACAGCAACGGAAAAAATACCTTGAGTATCGTTTATTTCATAAATAGTTAAACTTACTCCATCTACTGCTATAGATCCTTTCAAAACAATATTCTTAAGAAATTTTCTAGAAATAGAAATGCTCAACTTATAACTACTTCCTAATTTATCAATCTCACAAACTTCGCCCAATGTATCTATGTGTCCAAGAACTATGTGACCATCCAAAAATGTTGCTGGCGTAGAAGGTAATTCAAGGTTTACTACGTTACCAACCTTAAGTTTTGGAATAGTTGTCTTTTCACACGTTTCATAACTAGCAAAAAAAGAAAACTCTTCATCTTTTTTACCAACAAGAGTTAAACACACTCCATTCACTGCAACACTACTACCTATTTCAACTGACTTAGGCAAACTTTTACTACTAATACTTATTTCACCCTCCATTCCCCCTTCAAGTGACCTACTTACAACCCCTAAATACTTTATTATACCAGAAAACATAATACTAGTATACTAAATTTATCTTTCAAAACAAAAATTCAATTTATACCATACTAGCGTAATATTCTTTCATAACTCTTCTTTCATAAGATGTTTCTTAGATTATTCGTCTTGCCTTTCTCCTTTTCCTGTAGTTTGTTGCTAAGATATTTTGCGAAGTTTACGAAATTGCTTTTTCTTGTATACCTTTAATCTCTAAAAAGGTATAATTTAAATATG
>CALFVP010000064.1 GCA_937928175.1 uncultured bacterium
AATAAGAGAATTACAGTTTTTGGAAGAACTTGAGAAAAGAAAGAAACAAATGAAAGAATTAGGAGTTGAAACTCAACCTCAAAGTAAAGAACAACCTCAACAAGAGATTCAATCTCAACAAGAGATTCAACCTCAACAAGAAATTCAATCTCAAAAACAAGTAGATCTACCTAAAGAAGAGAAAAAAGATACTAAAAAGAAATCTAAATAAAGAAAGCACAAAAAATAAAATTGTACCTCTCTAGAAAGGTGTAAAAGTAAAGAGTTTTTTACAAAAATAGTTTTATCTTCTCTTTACATCTAAAAAATGTTTTTTGATGTGAGAGTAGTTTAAGGGGGATATACTTAGGAAAGATTTTTATTTTTTTACGAATAATGAGCTTACGGAACTATTTGTATGTATTCTAGATATAGCTTCTGCGAAAAGTTTATAAACGCTTAGAACTTTTATTTTAGGTAGCATTTTAGTTTCTGGTATTGGTATTGTATCGGTTACTATTATTTCGTCAATTTCTTCTGCAGAGAGTTTTTCTTTTGCGTCTTTTGATAGTACTGGGTGTGTTGCCATTACTATTACTTTTTTTGCTCCTTCTTCCTTGAGTTTTTTTGCTGCTTTTGCTACTGTACCTCCAGTATCTATTATATCATCCGTTATTACTGCGTTTTTACCTTTAACTTCACCAACAAGGTTCATCACTTCTGCTACGTTATAGTCTGATCTTCTTTTGTCTATTATTGCTATATTTAAATCCAAAAACGATGCTAGGAATCTTGCTCTTTTTACACCACCAGTATCTGGTGATACTACAACAAAATCTTCAAGGTTTTCGTAATTTTCTTTTAAGTACTCTATAAAAACTGGAAAAGCGTATAGATGATCTACTGGTATATCGAAAAAGCCCTGTATTTGATCTGCATGTAAGTCCATAGTTAGTACTCTGTTTGCTCCTGCTGTAGTTATTAAGTTTGCAACAAGTTTTGCTGTTATTGGTACTCTTGGTTCAGCTTTTCTGTCTTGTCTTGCGTATCCAAAGTACGGTATTACTGCAGTTATTCTTTCCGCTGATGCTCTTCTTAGAGCATCTATTAGTATAAGTAATTCCATTAAGTTTTGGTTTGATGGATTACATGTTGATTGTATCACAAAAACATCGCTCCCTCTTATGCTTTCCTCAACTTTAACAAAAATTTCTCCATCTGCAAATTCCGTAATAAGTACTTTACCTAATTCAAGTCCCAAATATTCTGCTATTTTCCTTGATAAACTAACGTTGGATCTACCACTTAGTATTACAACATCGTTCATAACTTAATTATTAAGGATGATCAGAACGACTTTAAAATTTTTTTATCTTGAATGTTAGATTTATTTCATTTATCTTTGTTTATATGAAGTTTTTCGTGAATAAGTATAGTTTTACTCCTTTAAAGAGAGTTTTTATTGCTGGGTTTTCGAGTTTGTTCTTACTGTTTCTTGTGTTAGGTATTCACTTTTCTTTATTGGTTAATGCTATTGAAAATTTCAAAACGGAATCGATTGTTGCTGTTGTTATGAATACCTCAAAAATAGTATACGAAAAGTTTGGTAGTGACTTGGATGGTGTTAAAGAAAAAAAGTCTTGGCTTTCATTCCTTGATGAAGAAGATGAAGGAATGGGATTTGAATTGTTTGGTAGTAAAACCAAAAAAGAAACTGTAAAGAATAAATTTGAGTCTTCCCAGAAAAGCGATAGTAAACTTAAAGATTATTCGTTGGTTTTGGGGGAAATTGTTTCAAATTATGGTATGCCTAAGGATGAAAATGAACTTTTTTCTAAAAACCTTTACAATGTTGAGGTTATAGTAGGTGAAAAACTTGTTGCTTCTTCTGATCTTTCTTCTTTGGAAGTCCAAAGGATAAGTATAAATAACTTGTTTAGAGTAAAAAAGGATTCAACTGAAAATAATTTTATCGTTGAAGAGAGAAAAATTGGTTTTTTTCTAGGTTACGATAAGGTAATTAAAGGATTCACATTTAAAGATAAGGATATTACAATTGGTGTAGGTTACATTGAGAAACCACCCATTGTGCCAGTAAATTCTTTAATATTGTTTTTGTTTGCTTCTTTGTTTATTTCTTTAGTGTTTTTGTTTTTGAAGTTTGTCCCAGAAAAGTATAGAGTTTACGTTGGAATTGTTTTTATTTTAGTTGTTTCTGTTTTTACTTACAATTTTTACTCTTACTCTATTGAAACTTTGGTTAAAGAAAATGCTGAGTTTGTTAAAGTTTTCTCTGAAGATTTATTTTATCACCTTTCTGGTAAAGGGTTAGAAATAGATAAAAATGATTTTCTGGAAAGTATATCCCAACCTGTAGGTGATATAAGATCAGTTAAGATTACAAGTGAAGGTGGTGGAACAGTTGTAGATTTTTCTTCACTTGCTTACTATTTGGATATATTTAGGAATGTTTTTGTAGGTTTTTTTATTTTTGCTTTTTTAGTTAGTATTGGGGTATTCTATTATTTTGCTAAAGGTGGACTTGAAAAGTGGTTAAACGCGTTTTATAACTATAGTGTTGTTTATACTTTCATTTTAGTTGCGTTAGTTTTGGTTATTACCTTGATTGGAATACCTTTTGTATTTACTATAATTATGAGTTTTACATCTCTTTCTAGGTATCTTTCGGATCTTAATTTGGCTAGACAATTTGTTGGCTTACTGAATTACTCAGATATCTTGAACTTTAACCATATTCTAGCAAGGATAGGGTTTGAGTGGGCTCAAGAAGCTGTAGAAAAATCAAAATTTTTTGTTATAAACTTTGGTAGTTTTTATGATGTACTTGTTAATACCTTTTTGTATACTTTTATATCTGTTTTATTGCAGTTAGTTTTGGGTATTACATTTGCTGTTATTCTTAATGACAGTAAAGTTAAGTTTAGAGGAATTTATCAAGTTTTGTTAATTATACCGTGGGTTGTTCCTACTTACATTAGTGCTTTGCTGTGGAGAGAGGCTTTAGGTCAATACGGAGTTTTTAAACAATTTTTTGATGCTATTGGTTTGGAAGGTTTTAATATCTATGCTAACAGTTCTGTTTACTTTCTATCGATATGTTTTGTTAGTGCTTGGTATGCTTTTCCTTTTATAATGATTGTTGCTTTAAGTGGATTACAAGGGATCTCTGAGTCTGTTAAAGATGCTGCTTTAATAGACGGTGCTGGTTGGTTTACCAGATTGTTTTCCATATACCTACCACTTATAAGACCTACACTTCTCCCTTCTATAGTTTTGTCATCTATATGGACTTTTAACAATTTTAATATAGTTTACTTGTTTACAGGTGGTAATGATAGGTATGATATACTTATAACGAGGATATACGATTTTGTTTCGAGACCTGATTTAAGGGTATTTACTTACGGTTACGCTGCTGCTTACTCAACTCTCGTTTTTGCTATACTGTTACTTTATATATTGGCTTTTGCTAAAATTACTAGACTTACCGAACGTAGTTATTAGTGGGGTGGGTTATGAAAAAAGTAAACTACTTTTTTATTCAAATTGTTCTAATTTTATCGGTTTTTGTGCTTTTATTACCGATTTTTTGGGTAGTTCTCGTATCCTTTTATTCAAAAGATGTTATTAGATCTGTATTTTCCGAGATACTAAAGGGTAACTTTCACTTGGGTGATTTAACTCTCTCAAACTATGTTTATATTCTAAGTGATCCTAACTTTTTGAGATGGTTACTTAACAGTGTTATTGTTGCTGGTAGTGTTGCATTTGTAAGTACTTTTATTGGGTTTATGGCTGGATACGGTATATCAAGGTACAATTTCCCAGGTAAAAAACCTTTTTTGATTTCTCTTTTAGCTACTCAGTTGTTTCCTATTGCTATGATGATAGTGCCATTCTTAGTTATAGCTTCCATACTAAACATTATAGGAACACTTTATGGGCTTTCGCTTGCTTACCTTGCAACAACTTTACCTTTTTCAATATGGATTCTTAAAGGTTTTTTTGATACTGTCCCAACTGATATGGAAGAAGCAGCAGAAGTTGATGGTGCTAACTTGTTGCAGCTCATCGCTTACGTACTCATACCTGTAGCAAGACCAGCTTTAGCTACCTCTCTGATATTCTCTTTCGTAACTTGTTGGAATGAGTATGCTATCTCATTCGTTTTCCTATCAGATGTATCTCTTTACACGTTACCACCTGGTATAAAATCTATGCTTGATAATAACGATCTTTCAGGATTTTCTGCTGCCGTTGTACTAGTCTCTATACCAGTTGTACTTCTGTTTATGTATATAAGAAAAGAACTTGTTGAAAGTGTTACCTTGGGAGCTGTAAAAGAGTAAATTGTATGGTTTGTAAAAGGTATTTTTTACTTGGATGTTTGGTTTTGATATCTTTAAACTTGGTTTTACCTAATAAATCCTTCTCCCAGAAAAGAGATTTTAATATGCTTATAAGTGCTAATGGTTTTTCAGCAGTTGTATTTTCAACACTTAAAAAGAAAATAGTTGCTTTTTACCCTTCAATTTACCGTAAATACGATGATAAATCAAAAGATAACTTTTCTATATTAAGGTCACTGGATTATAAAATAACAGTTAATGAAGAATCGTTTTTCTTGAGTGAGTCTAAGATAGTTAATGTTGATTATATACAAGGTAGTGGTATAATTAGTGTTAAATTCTCGCATGAGATTGCAGATGTTTTTATGTATATTTTTTCTTCGTTTAACCTAAATTATCCTTCTTTTGTTGTTAAGATGGAAATAAAACCTAAGAAAAAGGGAATAATAGAGATAACAAGGTCTATTAGTTTTTCTGGTAGGCAACCTATAACTTCGTACGATAACGAAAACCAGTACATTAATACAGAGTACGGTACTGTACTATTTTACTTTAAGGAAGTAACCAAAAAAGATATTGAATTTTCTTTGTACGATTTAGTAGTTTTAACAAAAGATCTTGAAAAATCATTGAAGGTTGCAAATTACTACTATTCGAGTTTCTTTGATCCTCTCGAAGAAGAAATAAAATTTTGGGAAAATTGGCATTCTACTACTAAGTTACCACCTGGTTTAAGTAAAGAACAAGTTAAACTTTATAAACAATCTCTTGTTTTTATTAAGATGGGACAGGTTAGAGAAGAAGGTAAAGGTTACGGACAAATTTTGGCTTCTCTTACTACAGGTAATTGGAATATTGCATGGGTTAGAGATGGTGTTTATTCTATAGTTGCTCTTGTAAAATCTGGCCATTTTAAAGAAGCTAAGGATGCTTTAACTTTCTTTTTAGAAGCAGATTCAGGGTACTATAAATCTTACGTTTTGGATGGTAAAGATTGGGGAGTAGGTGTTGATTATAAAATTTCTGTTTGTAGATACTACGGTAACGGAAAAGAAGAATCAGATGACAATGGTAATGGGGTTAATATAGAACTTGATGGGTTTGGTATGTTTTTATGGGCTTTTTCCGAGTATGTTAATGCTACAGGTGATAAAGAGTTTTTAGATAAATATTTTAATACTGTTGATGAGTTAGTCATTTACCCTATAATATACAATATTGATACTAACCTTAACATAATAAGACCAGAATCTGGACCATGGGAAAGACATATAAAAGACAATGGGTACGATGGTGCAAAAAGATTTACTTATACAACCGTTATGGCTATAAAAGGATTAAAAGAAATTAGTAAAGTTTTTGAAAAGTTTGGTAAAAAATCAAAATGGGACTTGGAGAAGTATGTCAAACTTTTATTGGAAGGGTTGAATAGTAATCTCGTTGATAAAGAGAAAAAAATATTGGTTGGTTCTTATGAACATTTTGTAAAGAAAGGTTATCCTTGGTATGTTGATGGTGCTACTGTTGAAGCAATAAACTTCGATTTTGTTCCAAGAGAGGTTGCTGTTAATACTCTTAAGTCCTTCGAAGAAAACTTACTTATCAAAGGAAGAAGAGGGTATAAAAGAAACCTTGATGGTGGTTGGTATGATAACCAAGAATGGGTTATAGTAAACCTTAGGGTTGCACTTGCTTACAAAAAAATTGGTTACAAGAAAGAGGCAGAAGAGTTAATTTTAAGAATCCAAAATAAAGCTTTGAATTCATTTTGTATGATACCTGAACTTTTTGATGAAAAAGATGAATCTTTTAAGGGAGCTGTACCAATGCTTGGATTTGGTGCAGGAGCTTATATACTCTTTTTCATGGATTGAAGTTTACTGTATTTTTATGCTGTTTGATTGTTAGGTTTGGATGTTGTATATTTATACTAGTTATGACAAAAACGCTTGCTAGATGGTGGAAAGTAGAAAATGATAAAGTGAGATGTCTTTTATGTCCAAGGTACTGTATTATAGGTAACGGTCAAACTGGTTTTTGTTTTATAAGGAAAAATGAAAACGGAAAACTTTACTCTTTAGGTTATTCAAACCCTGTAGCAATTAATATTGATCCTGTTGAGAAAAAACCTCTTTTTCATTTTTTACCTTCAACTACTATTTTGTCTTTAGGTACAGCAGGGTGTAATATGGGGTGTTTGTTTTGTCAAAACTGGGATATATCAAAAGCCAAAATTGACCATGTACGAAGTATTTATGTTCCTCCAGATAAACTAGTCCAGTTAGCAATTGAGTACGGTTGTCCAAGTATTGCCTTTACTTACAATGAACCAACTATAATATCGGAATACGTTATTGATACTGCAAAAATAGCAAAAAAAAATGGAATAAGAATAGTAATGGTTTCTAATGGGTACATATCTAAAGAAGCGTTTTACGATGTTTATGAGCATGTTGATGCTGCTAATATTGATCTTAAAGCCATTACAGAAACTTTCTATCAAAAAGTAACTTTATCTCACTTGGAACCTGTAAAAGAAACTTTAAAACGTTTGAAAGAAATCGGTAAAGTTTGGTTTGAAATAACAAACCTTATAATTCCCACTCTCAACGATAGCACAGAAGAAATAAAAGAGTTATGTGATTGGATTTTAGATAATCTTGGAGATAGTGTACCTCTACATTTTACTTCATTTCATCCAGATTACAAATTGTTAAATTTACCTAAAACACCAAAACAAAAACTTATAGAAGCTAGAAATATAGCAATTTCTAAAGGTATGAAGTACGTTTATACTGGAAATGTTTGGTTTGAAGAAGGTAGTACTACTTTTTGCCCAAATTGTAAGAAGTCACTTATAGTAAGATCTTGGCATGAAGTTATGATGGATAAGGTAAAAGATGGTAAATGTCCCTATTGCGGTACAAAAATAGAAGGTGTATGGAGCTAAGTTAATTCTATAAAAGATTCTAACCTTTCTTCTGTATTGCTAGCTCTATAGGATGGTAAAACGTTTGAATAGCAGCTTGTACACAATGGAGAGTAGTATATATTCTCTTCACTAACGTCAAATTCTTTTAGTTTCGATAAAACGAATTTTGGTATATCAAAGTATACTTTTCCGTTTCTAACTAAACAAAAATCTTTTGCCCATTCAAGAAATTCTTGCCCAACTTCGTAGCAGCAAGAATGAATACAAGGTAGTATAAAGTAAATTCCATTTTCAGGTTTGAAATTGTATTTACTTATAGCAGTATTTATAACGTTTTGTATAATACCGGATTTTAGCCCTCTCCATCCTGCATGTATTCCACCTACTAACTCTTTACCGTAAAACATGATAGGAGCACAATCTGCAGATCTTATTCCTATCTTGACATTTTTATCTAAACAAATAATAGCATCAGCTTGAAATTTCTCTCTAAGAGAATAAGAAAAATCTACACTACTATCTTTATAGAAAATTTTACCACTTTCTATGAAGACTATCTCTGTTCCGTGTACTTGTTTTAAGGTAAAAATCTCAGAATTTTCTCCATCTTGCGCAGATACAAAAGAAGACATCGAAAAGTTTAATATTTGCAATTCATCTAAAATTTTGTTGTTACAAACGTTAGGAATGTTAATACCTAACCTAAAGTTATCGAAATTGTAGTAAACAAACATTTTTAAGATTCTCTGTCTTCAATGCTTTCTACTTTTTCAGTTATTGTTTCGGAGATGTAGTAAGATGGTTTTTCTTCAATTTCTTCCTCGATTATTTCTTTTTTCATAGCGTAGTTTTCACCTTCGAGTATAGCACTCTTTATAACTTCAGTGATTACTTGTATTGATCTAACAGCATCATCGTTTGCAGGTATTGGATAATCAACTAAGGTAGGATCTGCGTTAGTATCAACAATAGCAATTATAGGTATTTTTAGTTTTCTAGCTTCAGAGACGGCAATTTCTTCGTTAGTAATATCAACAACGTAAATTACATCAGGAAGAGATTTCATATCCCTTATACCTTCTAAGTTTTCTAAAAGTCTTTTTTTCACTTTCATAAGTTTGCTAATTTCTCCTTTAGGTAGCTGGTTTATAGATCCATCAACTTCCATTTTTTCTATTCTCATTAAGTTCTGTACCGCTTTTCTAACAGATGGGAAATTGGTAAGAGTCCCTGGAATCCATTTTTTGTTAACGTAGAATTGCCCACACGAAATTGCTTCTTGTTTTATTATATCCTGCGCTTGTTTTCTAGTACCAACAAATAAAAACCTTGCACCTTTTTGTGCCATTTCTTTAGCAAAAGCGTAAGCTTCTTTTAGCTTTTCTAAAGTTTTTTGAAGGTTTATTATGTGTACATTCCCTTTTATCGCAAAAATGTATTCCTTCATTTTAGGATTCCATTTACTCTTTTGATGTCCAAAGTGAACACCAGATTCAAGAAGAACGTTTATATTGACTTTCTCAGAAGAAAAAGGTTGTATTTCTATTTGACTTTCTTGTACTATTTCGGACATGCTCATCCTCCACAATTGTCCCTAAAATTATAAAAAATACCTAAAAACTAAATCAAGTTTAACTTTAAAAGAAATATAAAAAGATCGCAAATAGTAGAATTTGTGCAATATAATCTATGCTAAATAAAAGATGAAGTTAGGTAGTTTTCTGTATAAGTTTTATTGCTGTTTAATCTCTAACGTACAAGGTAATGTAGGTATATACCTTACTTCTGAGGATGATTTTGATAATGTAAAGGAGCTTTTGTCTAATTATTATCAAGGTATTTTGTTTTTACCTTCTTTGGATGTAGTGCCTTATGTTTCATCTGTGCCACCTATTGATAATGCAGCAGAAAGGTTAAAGACTATAGTAAAATTTTTGCGTGGTTCTAATTTATCAATATTGACTACTGTACAGGGATTGTTATTAAAAACAGTATCATCTTACTTAACGGATGTAGAGCCTTTGCGCTTAGAGTTAGGAAAATCGATAGAGATAAAAAATGTTAAAGATTTAATAAAATCTTTTGGTTATGAGATAACCCAAAAAGTAGATTATTACGGTAAAGCTTCGTTTAAAGGAGATGTGATAGATATATTCCCTCCTAATTACGGTATGCCAGTAAGAATAACGTTTGATTTTGAAGAAGTGAAATCTATAAGAATTTTTAACCCAGAAACACAGATAAGTGAAGGAAAAATGGAAAAAGTTGAGGTATTACCACCTTTCGAATTTCTTTCTTTGCAAGATGGTTTTGAGATGTTTGTAAAGGGGAATAAATCGGTATCGTTTTACGATATAGCTAAAGGTGTTAAAATATTTTCTTTACTACCTATTCAAAAAGTCAAAGAGGAGTACGATGAATTTGTTTTTAGAATAGGGGAAATATACCAAAAAGCAAGTTCTAAAGATAAATTTCTTCCACCGGAAGAGGTTATATCTCCTTTACCAGAA
>CALFVP010000065.1 GCA_937928175.1 uncultured bacterium
TATTTCTTTTTCGCTAGGTTTTAGTTTTTCTTGCAAATACATAAGTCTTGATTTAATCTCTTCAAGATTTTTATCAAAATCCTTCTTAACAACATCAAAGTTGTATATAGAAGAATAAACGTTATAATACTTGACAACTCGTTTTATATACTGTTTTGTTTCTCTAAACGCTAAAAATTCAGAAAAAACTATACTATCGTCTAGAGATAATTTATACTTTTTCTGAGTTTTTAAAAATACTCTAGGACCACCATTATACGCAGATATAGCATGATTAAGGTCACCGTAAGAATCAATAAGAATTGACAAATACGCAGTACCCAAAAATATATTTACATCCGTTTTAAATAAATCGTGTCTAGTTAGTAAAATTTCTGACATATCAAGTTTTCTAGCAACCAACTTACCAGTACTGTACAAAACCTGCATAAGACCTATAGCCCCAGCTCTTGAATACGCTCCTTCCTGAAAAAAACTTTCTTGTTTAATAACAGCGTAAACTAGATTTGGATCAACTCCAAACCTCTCAGCAGAGTATATAACATCTGAAACGTAAGGTATAGGATAAAGAACTTCCTGAATACTAAAGGGTAAAAATTTCGAATACGCATCAACAAACTTATTAGCAGTTATATTATTCCCTTCATTGTAAATTCCTCTAGTTATCTTCATTTCAAGTCTATTCCTAATTATAACAACGTAAGAGAAAACATTAGATAACCCCTTGTAAACCATTTTATTCCTAATCATCTTACTAACAACAACATACTCATCTTTAATCCTCTCAAGCATACTTTTTATTTTTGATTTTTCAATTTTATCCATACTTTCAACAATACCGTAAGGAATATTCATCAAAAAAGGATTACTATCTTTCGTTTTATACAAAACAAAAGACTTATAAAGGTCAGAATTTTGTTTATCAAAATTAAAGAGAAGTTTAGCAATATTAAACTTTTCGGTATCTGGAGTATTAGGAGAAATAAACCTATCGTAGTAACTTTTAATATCCTTATTTAAGGATATTTCGCTAATCCTTCTTGAAGCTAAGTAATCATAGTACCCCGAAGGAACAGAAAATATAGCTTTTTGGTAAAAATTAACAGCTTCATTAGTTTTTCCTAAAACTTCATAAGCGTAACCTTTAAAAAAATAAAATCTATCTATATCCTTATACAAGAAATTATATTTAAAATCTCCTTCTGCGTTAAGTAAAGAAGAAATCAAAGAGTAATCTTTTTTTAATATAAGTTTTTCAATTAGTTTAGAAGCCATAAAATACACTCTATTCTTATAATTAGAACTTTTAAAAAACTCTTCAAGGTAAAATGCAGATTTTTCTTGATTAACGTTAAGGTAATATACAAACAGAGATTTTAGAATAACGTTTTTAACATCACCGTGATAGTTATAAATACTTTTCTCAAAACTCAGAGGATAGTTAAAGATTTTCTCGAAATATCCGTTTAGGTAAGTGTTAGCAAGCTTTTTCCACCCTTTAGCACCAATAAGTTTCAAGTCTAAAGCAACCTCCAAAACCAAATCATTACCACCACCTAAGTAAGCTATCTTTAAAGCTTCTTCGTAAAACTTGTAATCTACAAGCTCATAACAAATATCCCTAATTAAATCCTTATATTCCCCTTCAATTGATAAATTCTTATTAAAAACCTTTTCAAAATAACTTACTATCAAATCAACATAATCGTACTTTTGAGTTAAATCATATACAACAAGATTTCTCATCATTCTTAAAGATCCCAGAATATCACCTTCCTTAGCAGTAATAATGGACTTGTACACAATGTAAACTGGGCTATATATAGATTTTCCTTTTAAATCTTCATAAGAGAGTAAAAAGCTTTTAGCCATATCGTAATTACCAATCTCTATAAAAATACCAACAATTCTCAAAAGAGATTCATCGTAAACAGAAGTATTAGATAAAGAGTACAAAATGTTCAAAGCATCCCTATACCTACCGTTAGCAGAAAGCACATCAGCATACAAAATAGAAATATCACTTTTGTAAGGAGAAAAAGAAGGAATAGAGTTATATTGATTCTTAACAAAGTTTAAAGACAAAGGATTTACTTTTTTCCTTTGAACTATTACATCAACAGTTTTATAGATCCTTTTACCACTAAGGTTTCTTAACCTTTTTTTTACTTTTTTTGTATCAAAGTAAGCCAGTTTGTAAGAAGATATCAGTTTTTCAACGTTATCATCATTTATAGAATCGGACTTAGTAAAAGAAAATTTACTAACGTTCACAACGTAATCATAAGTACTTTTATTCACAATTTTTTCTGGTAAATTCATTTGAGAAAAGAGGAAAATGAACACAAAAACACCAATAACTTTTTTACCACCGTACAAATTCATAGACAATCTCCCTGTAGCATTTTCGGAAAATTTTTTCAAAACTTATAAATGAACAGAGACTTCATTTTCCAGATAAAAAATTTAAAAACTATTGAATGTAAATTAATGTTCTTTTAGAATAAGCCTAAGCAAGGGGGATAATATGGCAAAAAAATTATTTTTACTAACAACTTTAGCAATATTAGTATTTAGTTGTACTCCACCAGAAGGTCAAAAGAAAGAAGCAAAACCAGAAGAAAAAGAATACAAAATCCAGATAGCAGTAGCTTCAGCAATGGATGAGACAAATGTAAACGTAATATTAAAATACTCTCCTCCGAAAGACTTTGAATTTAAACCAGAAATGTTTGTAGTAAGATCAGATACAGATACTAACAAATCAATAAAAGTATTGAACGCTAAACTTCTTAAGAAGAAGGAAGTAATGATAACTTTAGAGAAACCGTTAACAATAGATGATGTATGGGCAATATCAAGTTACGATGATCCATCTTTTAAGAACAAAAGGTTTATAAACTATGAGAAAATTCTATACAAACTTTATTCAGATAAGCCGCTAGGGCACAATATAGAAAACAATCTAAACGTATTTAGAGTATTTTCACCAAGGGCAAATAAAGTTACACTTGTAATAGCAGATGATCCTATAGAAATGAAAAACAAAGTTGAGTATGAAATGAAAAAGGATGAAAACGGAGTATGGGAAGTAGAAGTTAAGGGTAATCTTTGGGGAAAATACTATGGATACAGAGCAGAAGGACCAAAACACTTTACAGAAGCATTTGATCCAGATCTGATAGTTTTTGATCCTTACGCAAAGGCAATTGCTGTTGAAAATTCCTACAAACAAAAAGGAATGGGAATAATAATAGACACCAGTAAATACGATTGGGAAGGAACAACATGGGTTGGACTTAAGGCAGAAGATGCGATAATTTACGAATCTCATATAAGGGATTTTACTGCTCATCCATCGTCCGGAGTACCGGAAAACATAAGAGGTACTTACAAAGGGTTTATATACCAAGGTAAAAAAGCTATAGGAGGGATAAACTGGATTAAATACATTGGTGTAAACGCTGTTGAATTTTTACCAATACACGAATCT
>CALFVP010000066.1 GCA_937928175.1 uncultured bacterium
AACTACTCTTTATATTTTTATCATCAAATAAAACCTTAGGTACACTGAAATTTTTCACATGTCCAAAAACTTTATCAGAAGGAGAAAAATCGTAAATATTCCCATCTTTTATCAAAATAGTTTCACTGTCAAGTTCATCTAAGATCTCACTTATAAACTTATTTTCTAGCTCCGGAAGAAGTTTCTTTAAAACAATCTCATCCCATAACTCATTAACTTTATTAATATTAAAATCAATAGCGTAAACTTCGTAATTCAAAGTAAAACCACTACCAACCAGCTCAAATCTATCTTGAGAAAAATCCTCTTTAAGTATATCCCTAAAACCTATAAGTTTTCTAACAACTTCAAATTTAATACTTTTACCAATATCAATTGGTTTTTCATATTCAGAAAAAACACTTCCAAGAGCAAACGTAACAAAACCTAATATTGAAAATTTAGTAGCAACAACAAAATCTAACCTAACAACACTATCAAAAAACACAATTTTCTTAGGCACAAAATTAGGTTTTCTAAATTCAGAATCATCAACACATTCAAAACTATCTTCTTCAGAAACGTTTAACGTGGGAAAATTTTCAATATTATCACTTTCCAGAAAACCAACCAAATCATCATTTAGTAAATCCTTAATATTAGAAATACCCATTACTCCTCCACAAACAACGTAATTAACGAAAAAAATGAATTCAATTTCTCAACGGATTTCTCTATACTTTCTATAAACTCCTTATTGCCAGCTCCTTTAATCCTATGTATATTAACAACAGTTTTTGGAAACGGTGCATAAATATCTTCAACCACAAAAGATAAAATTTTGTACATTGCTTTAAAAAGATCCTTAAAACCATTTATAAATTCAAAACAAACTCCATTCATTATCATAACTTTTCTTTCAATAATCTTCTTATTTCCTTCATTAGAAAGAAGCGAAGGAGTTGATATAAACCTTGATAACAATATGTAATACTCTCCTCCTTGTTCAACAGCTTTAATAAAATCGTTCATTTTAGCTCTAAAAAATTCAACTTTTGTCATAATATCAGAAAGAGTTTTTTGAAGCTGTTTCTCAGAAAAAGAACCACTAACAACTAAAGTGTTAACAACATCTTTAAGATAAGCATCCCAAATATCTTTAATAAAACTTGAAACAATAGGCAGTAACTTTGTATACAAAAACGTAGGTACACCATACTTGGAAAATAAAGAGTTAACATTTGAAGAGTATATACCATATTCCATAATCTCAATAGGTTTACCAAATATGACATTTATGTACTTTTCTATAAGCCTACTATTCTTTTCCTCCATCATTAAAACAACCAAATTTCTATACCTATCAAGAATAATTTTAGAAAACTCCTTAAACAGAGAATAGTTAGTTTTTATAACAAAAGGTTTATGGTTAGGTTCTCTTGCAATGTAAGCAACTAAATCAACTATGTTAAGTTTTCTTATACTGTCATTGATACTTTGAAAAAAGTTATTATTCATTCTTTCTTTTAAATCTTTAACTTTTTCAACACTACCACTAGAATACTTCTCTATATAATCTATCATAATTTTTATATAATGGGCAGTGTAAGTATCATCAACATCTAATGAAAGCAAAATACTTTCAAGGTCTCTCAAATGGTTTATAAGTCCTTGAGGAGAAATCGATTTGAAAGATAATTTACCACCTTTTAACTCAGAAACTTGGGTAAACCTTCTTACAATAGTTTCAAAATCAAAGTATGCAAATTCCCTAACTTTCATGATGTTATTAAACAAGTTATCAGCCTTCTTTATAACATCCTCAGGTATAGACTTTATAACGAAATTTATTTCATCTTCAATAACCTTTATAGCACTTTTCACATTTTGCGATTTCTCAACAATTTTGCTAATAAACTCTCTGTTTATCTCCTTATACCTTTCAACTACATTAGGTAAATCAGTTATATTCTCAAACAAATATTCACAAGAAGACTTTTCAACTCCTATACCTTTCCAAAAATTTTCATTGTTTATGAAAATATCAAAAACATTCCTTAATAACTTAGCAGAATCGTACAAAGAAAAAATAACTTTACCAAAATTTTCCGAAAGATACCCCCTAGAAAAATCAATCATCAAAGGTTTAGATTTTTTTAACTTTTTTTTAAGATTATCCAAAGCTTTATTCCTTTTGTAATCAGAAGAAGAAAGTACACCAAAAATAGACATAATAAACATTAAAATTCTATCCCACAGAGAAAGTTCAACCTCAATAACATCATCCCTCCTTAAAGACAACTCAACCAACTCTATATTACCTTGGGCTGGAGTTTCAGACTTAGCAATGGTAGAAGTATACTTTTTTAGTTTTTCTGCTAATTTTTGACGTTCCCTTTCATCTGATTTCAAAGCTTCAGCATCTAAAGATCTCTCAAAAACTCCTAACTTTTTAGCTCTATCAACCATTTCTTTATCGTAAGGCATAATTACCCCTCACATCATTTCTTCATACTCCTACTTAAAACGATATAATCTAAAGCATTCTTTTCTATATGTTTTATTTCCTCTTGAGTAAGATCTCTGACAACCTTTGCAGGAGTACCCAAAACTAAAACCCCTTCAGGAATATTCATCCCTGGAGGCACTACACTACCAGCACCAATTATCACATTTTTACTAACCTTAGCCCCATCCAAAACAATAGCCCCCATACCCACAATTACGTAATCCGAAATAATAGCACCATGTACTATAGCAGAATGCCCTATAGTAACGTAATCTCCTATAACCGTAGGTAAACCATAGTTAACATGTACAACAGCATTATCCTGAACGTTAGAATTTTTACCAATCTTAACGTAACTAACATCTCCCCTTATAACACTACCAAACCAAATACTACTATTTTCACCAATTTCAACATCTCCTATCAAAGTAGCATTGTAAGACAAATAAACACTATCATGAACCCTCGGTAAAATACCATTAAAATCCAAAATCATAAACTTTTCAATTACCCCGTAACTAATTCTAAAACACCAATGTATAACTTTCAATCATTCAACCAGCGTAATTCCTTTAGAAAACCTAGCTTCAGAAACTTTAAACTTCCTTAACTCCTCCCCCAACTTCTTCAAATTATCTAAAACAACATTAATCTTAATACTAGCATCACTCATAACCTCTATACTATTCCTCAAAACAGTGTAAGTCTCTCCAAACTTATCATTCAACCCATTCACAGCCTCACTAACCTCATACACAGCCTTAACTATCTCTTCCATACCTACCTTATCCTCTTCCATCCCCACCCTTATACTATCACTATAACTCATCAAATTAGTTATTACCCCCATAAGCATTTCATTCGTCTTACCTACCTCTGCCATACTCGCATCTATCTCCCCAACAAACGCACTCACCTCCCTTATACCATCCGCCACCTTCACAAACTTCTCACCATTCTCCTCAACCCCCTCTACCCCTACCTTAACCCTCTCTATAACATCTTTAATTATCTTACCTACCTCATCCGCTTTCTTCCTACTATCCTCAGCCAAATTACCCATCTCCTCAGCTACCACCGCAAAACCCCTACCCCTCTCACCAGCATGCGCAGCCTCTATACCAGCATTCATCGACAATACCTCTATCCTATCTGCTATCGCCTTTATAACATCTACCACCTCCAACACATTCCCCAAAAACATGTTAACATCCCTCACCTCCTCTACATTCCTCCTAACTTCCTCACTACCCCTCAAAGCCTCATCCCTCAAACTACTCAATACCTCATTCGCCTTACTAACCCTCTTACCTATACTACTAACTGTCATTATCACCTCCTCAACCATACCACTCATCTCCTCCATCATACCATACTGCTTACTCACATTACCACTCACAACCTCAATACTCCTCATCATCTCCTCTACAGTAGAACTAACCTCTCCAACCATCGCATTAATCTCATCTATCATACTCCTAACCTCATCCTGCCTACCAACCAAAACCTTTATACTCTCTATACTCTCATTTATATCCCCCAAAATACCCATACTATCTTCTATATCACTAAACGTATCCTTAATAGACCTAACCAAAACCTCAAGATTATCCAAAAATTCATTAAAGTTATCAACTACCTCTCTAACCTCCTCAATCCCTAATTTACTCTCTATCCTAAACGTCAAATCACCACCAGAACTAGATATTTCCCTAAGCTTAGTACTGAACTTCATATATTCTTTAAATGCTCTACCAAACACAAAAACCATCACAACAAACAAAACTATAACAACTGGCAAAGATACAATTAAACTAATCTCAAAAATACTTAAAGCAAATATACCCCTAAGCGGTAATTCTATAACCCCAAAAAATTTAACCTCCCCATAATCTTGAACTAAAAGAAAACATATATTATCACCTATAATCTTACCAACAACCTCCGCCTCCTTAAAATCCTTTACCTCCGAAATAAGAACCTTATACACTTCACTAACTTTAGCACCTTCAAACTCCTCAATAACACTCACAAAATTAACTTCATCCCCTAAACTCTTAGCTATACC
>CALFVP010000067.1 GCA_937928175.1 uncultured bacterium
CTCCTTAAATGCTCAAGTATTCTTACACCTTGGACAATATGAAGAGAAACATCTTTTAAAAGGTAGAAATTCTTTAAATCTAAACTGCCATACCTTTTAAATGCCTCATTATGAATATCAAAGTGCGGTAAAAATACCTTATTAAACTTTTCGAGTGAGATTATATTCAATCTATTGATAACAGTCATTAGAAATCCTCTAAAAGTTCTAATAAACAAACTTTGGTAAAAAAAATCAACACTCAACCAAAAAACAACTTTCCTTATACTTTTAAACTTACTAGCAAAACTTAGAATATCAAACACTTCAGGAACTACAAGTATATTCCTACTATCATCCTCTATAGTATTAGCAATCTCAAGATTGTATTCTCTGTATTCATCTGGTATTACTTGAGAGTGCGGGAAATAATACATGTAAGCATCTATACCCAAGTGACCCCTTAACGTATGCACTAAAGAATGTAAAATCTCTGGTCCTCCAGTTACCAATCCAGCAGGAGCAACTACAAAAACTTTTGTATTATCAAAAACCTCTATATGTTGTTTACTCATTTTTATCTCTACAAAAATTTAAGAAATCTTAAAAAAATCCCTAAAACCTTTTCAAAATTAAATTTTTAAAATTAAATTTTACCTTTTTTAGAATTTACAAAACCTTTTACGAACAAAACAACATACTCCATTCCAGAAACAACAGTTACAATAAGCAATACCAAACACACGTAATAAGGCATATAAGAAAAATTACCAAAAAACCCAATAACATTGTTAAAAGAAGGTTCTTTAACAAAAACGTTAACAAAAATATTATACACAAGAATCATTACTATTCCAACAAATTGAATAGTTGTTTTAAGTTTAGCAAGAAAAGTAGTAGGAATTGGAAACCCTTTTTTATCAGAAATAGGTTTAAGTAAAGTTACAACTACATCCCTTAAAAGTATCAAAAGAAAGAAGTAAAAAGGAACAAGAAAGTAATCCAAAAGTATTATTCCGAGTAACGTAAACAAAACCAAAAATTTATCTGCTATAGGATCAAGAACAAAACCCAACTTACTTTCAACACCATACTTTCTGGCTAAAGCACCATCCAAAGCATCTGTAAGAGTACCCAACAAAAACAGTAAAAAAGCTAAAACACTACCAAATACACTAACATTTAACAAAAGTAAAAACACAAAAGGTGAGATTACAATTCTAAAAACTGTAAAAGAATTTATTATTAAAAATCTAAAACTATATTGTTTTTGCATACAAATCATACCCCACAACTTTAATTATAAAACTGTCAACGAAATCTCCTTTTTTAAGCTTTTTAGTTGAAACCAAGTGAATACTACCATCAACTTCAGGCGAATTATATTCACTTCTTGCTATATAATTTTTATCATCCAAAACTTCATCAATAATAACTTTTTTAACTTTTCCTACAAGAGTCCTTAAATTGTTTTGAGTAATACTTTGCTGAAGTTTCAAAATTTCATTTCTTCTTTTTGATTTTACGTTTTTAGGTACATTGTCAACAAGAGAATAATAATAAGTACCTTCTTCATGAGAATAGTTAAAAACACCAACCCACGTAAACTGTATTTTTTCAACAAAATCTTTAAGTTCTTTAAAATCTTCATTAGTTTCTGAAGGAAATCCAACAATAAACGTAGTCCTTAAAGTAACATCCTTTATTTTATCCCTTATTCTATTAACAAGATCAATATACTCTTCTTTACTTCCACCTCTCCTCATAAGTTTAAGTATTCTATTACTAGCGTGTTGAAAAGGTATATCAATATACTTACAAACCTTATCAATCGAAGATATAACAGAAATAATTTCATCACTTATTTCAGTAGGGTAAAGGTAATGTAACCTAATCCACTCAATACCTTCGATTTTGCTAATTTGGTAAAGCAATTCAGGCAACATGGGTTTTTTATAGATATCAACACCATAGCTTGTAGTATCTTGCGAAACCAAAATAATCTCTTTTATACCATTATCAGAAAGAAATTTGACCTCATCAACTAAACTTTCAATACTCCTACTCCTTTGTTTTCCTCTTATAATAGGAATAGCACAAAAAGAACAACTATGGTTACATCCTTCAGAAATCTTCACGTAAGCGTAAGGGTATTCTTTATTAACAACCCTCCTAAATTCTCTTTCAGAAAAAATTATATCCCTATACTCACAAGAAGTATCTAAAACCTTACCTTTACCATTACCATTCAACGAAGATATTAAAGCAAAGTAATCTCTAACACCAGATATAAAATCTATTTCGGGAATTTCATTGATTAATTCATTTTTGTACCTTTCAGCAAGACAACCAAACACAACTAACTTCTGATTCTTTCCTTTTTTCTTTAGTTCCTCCTTCAACTTTGCATACATGAGTATGTACTCTATAGACTGCTCTTTAGCATCTTCAATAAACCCACAAGTATTAACCATAACAACATCAGCTAACTCTGGATCATCAACGATCTGAGCACCATGATTACTCAAAATAAACCCTACCCTCTCAGAATCTACCACATTCTTTGAACACCCAAGCGTCTCTATAAAAACCTTCTTTGTGGAATCTAACATAACAACAATTTTAAACAAAAACAAAACTATCTTAAAAGATAACAGTTTACTAAAAGATTTACCAAACTTTTAAAATCAATAGTTAATATTCTATAATTATTATAGGAATTTTAGAGGTATAGAAATGAAATTTTTCATAGAGACATACGGTTGTCAAATGAATGTTTCAGACTCGTTTGAGGTTAGAAAAGTTTTAGAAAAGTTAGGACTAGAGGAAGCAAAAGAAGAGAAAGAAGCTGATGTTATAATAATAAACACATGTAGTGTAAGAAATACTGCTGAAGAGAGAGTTTTAGGTAGACTTGGTTATCTAAAAGGGTTAAAGAACAAAAACCCCAATTTAAAGATATACTTAACAGGATGTATGGCTCAAAATCTAAAACAAGAACTGTTTAAACTAGCTCCACATATAGATGGAATATTCGGAACGTACAATAGAAGTAAAATGGTAAATGCCATACTAAAAAAAGATAGCTACGTAGTAGATATATCAATGGACAAGTATGAATTCTTACCACCTACCGTAGACTACGAGTACCCATTTAAAGCTTCAGTGACAGTAATACACGGTTGTAATCACTCATGTACTTACTGTATAGTACCTAAAACCAGGGGAAAAGAAGTTAGTAGAAAATTGAACGAAATAATAGACGATATAAAAAGATTGGTAGACGAAGGAGTTGTTGAAGTATTACTGTTAGGACAAAATATTAATTCCTACGGAAGAGACATAGGAACAAGCTTTAAAGAACTATTAACGGAAGTTAACAAAATAGAAGGATTAAGAAGAATAAGGTTTTTAACTTCACATCCTGTTAACTTCAAAGAAGACTTAATTGATAGAATAGCAGAATTAGAAAAGGTATGTAAGTACTTTCATCTACCTGTACAAAGTGGTTCAAATAGAATCCTAAAACTCATGAAAAGAGGATACACTTATGAAAAATACTTAAAAACAATCGAATACCTTAAAAGTAAAATACCAACTGCATCAATATCAACAGACATAATTGTAGGATTCCCTTCAGAAACAGAAGAAGATTTCAAAATGACGTTAAAACTCGTTGAAGAGGTAAAATTCGATTTTTCATACATGTTTATATTTAACCCTAAGAGAGGTACACCAGCTGCAGAAATGGAAAACCAAATACCAGAAGAAATCAAAGTTGAAAGAATACAAAGATTGATCGAGCTACAACATAAAATAAGTAGAGAAAGCAATTTAAAAGATGTAGGAAAAGAGTTTGAAGTACTCGTTGAAGAAAAAGGTAAACTTAAAAATCAATTGTTAGGTAGAACAGAACATAACAAAATTGTAGCATTTGAAGGAGAAGAATACCTCATAGGTAAATTTATAAACGTAAAAGTAGAATCTTTATCTGGAAACACCCTAATAGGTACTCCAATCTCGTTAACAACCCAAATTACAAAATGAATTGGAAGAACTACAAAAAGTATTACCTATTAGAGTAGTTTTTCTCATAAAACTTCAGGTAATCACCAGATATGACACTTCTAACCCAATCAAGGTTATTTAAATACCAATCTATGGTTATTTCTAGTCCTTCTTCAAAAGAAAAAGAATGTTTCCACCCTAGTTCGTTTATTATTTTCTTTGGATCCATAGCATACCTTCTATCGTGTCCTGGTCTATCTTTAACAAACTTTATAAGGCTTTCGTTTATTTTACTATCGCCTGTTTTATTTCTGAGAATTTCAATTATCTTTTTAACAACGTATATATTTTCTCTTTCATTGTGTCCTCCAATATTGTAAACTTCACCAATTTTACCTTTCTCAATGACTAAATCGATTGCTCTACAATGATCCTCAACGTAAAGCCAATCTCTTACATTTTTACCATCACCATAAACAGGAAGTTCTTTATGGTTTAGAGCATTCCATACCATAAGAGGTATAAGTTTTTCTGGAAATTGGTAAGGTCCATAATTGTTAGAACACCTTGTTATTATAACAGGCATACCAAACGTATGGTAATAGCTTTTTGCGATAAGGTCACCACCAGCTTTACTTGCAGAATAAGGACTATGTGGATCTAGGGGAGTTTCTTCGGTAAAGTAACCATCAGGACCCAAACTTCCATAAACTTCATCAGTAGATACCTGTATAAACTTTTTACCACTTTTCCACGAATCTCCTTTTTTCCAAAAACTCATAGCAACACTCAGAAGAGATTGTACTCCTAAAACGTTTGTTAACACAAAGGTAGCAGGATCAAATATAGATCTATCAACATGGGATTCAGCAGCAAAATTTACAACAACATCAAAATCGTAAACACTAAAAAGGTAGTTAACAAGCTCAAGATTACTTATATCCCCCTTAACGAAAATAAAATTTTTTTTCTCTTCCTCTTTAAGATTTGAAAAATTTTGAATATTTCCAGCGTAAGTGAGTTTATCCAAACCCACAATAAATGAATCTTTATGGTTTCTAAGGTAGTAGTAAACAAAGTTAGTACCTATAAACCCAGCACATCCCGTAACCAAAACATTCATAAACCATACTCCTCCCTAAGATAACTATACACAGCATCTTTCCAATAGGGTATATCAATCTTTACAGTGTTTTTCAACTTTGAAGAGTCAATTTTAGAATACTTAGGTCTTCTGGCAGGTAAGTTGAAAAACGATTGTTCAGATTCAATTATTTCCCCTCTCCAATTGAGTTTTTCCAGTACAAATTTTGCATATTCATACCTACTACATTCACCTTCACTTGAAAGATGATAAAGACCAAAAGCACCTAACTTATACAACTTCCAAGAAGCTTCAACTATGGTATCAGTATAAGTAGGAGAAGATACCTCATCAATTGAAACTCTAACTACCCCACCCTCAGCCCACTTCAAAAGTTTTCTAATGAAATTTGTTTCTCCACCTTTTCCAAAAACCCAACTCACCCTCAAACATATATGTTTCTCCCAAGTATACCTCAAAAATTCTTCACCACACAACTTAGTTATACCATACCTACAAACAGGAATGGTTTTATCTTCCTCAACGTAAGGATACCCTTTATTACCATCAAAAACGTAATCCGTAGAGTAATGAATAAGAGGTACTCCAAGATCTCTACAAATTACAGAAATAGAACTAACAGCATACGCATTCGTAAACCACGCAACTTTATACTCATCAACTTCCGCTTTATCAACATTATTGTAAGCAGAACAATTTACAACTAAATCAACTTTACTATCTCTCACAACTTCATAAACCTTAGAACAACTCGAAACATCAGAAATATCAATAACTAAAGTTTTATTCTCCCTTTTAATTCTACTAACTGGTATGTAATCAATACCGTTACTCTCAAAAAATTTCCTAAAACTTGTACCCAACTGTCCATAAGCACCTATAAGAAGAACTTTCATTGCTAACTAATTTTAAAAAAACAAAAATCTAAAATAACAATCTAGAACAGAATTTCCTTAAAAACGTTTCTCAAGAAAAAGTTTTTACCCAAAAAGCCATCAGTAACGTCTATCTCAAAAACACCGTAATCCCCAACCCTTAAGTTAACAAAAGTTTTATTCTTAACAAAGATTGTAGAATTTTCATCCTGCAAAAATACATTACCATACTTATCAATCCCAGAAATAAAACCAAAAACTCTGTTAGTTCTACCACTAATACACTCCTCAATACTAATACAATTATTTTTATTCCTAACATAGCTAAAATTACTTTTAAACAAATAAATAGAAAATCCTAAAGTTCTAAACTCCTCCTTAACAAGTGTTAAATCTTTTTGTAAACTAGGCAAAGACAAAGGTAGTCCAAGGATAAGTTTTCTATCATCAATAGAATCAAAAGCACCCATCTTTGCAAGTTTATTTGTCTCTCTTGGGAAATCTTTACCAATTCTAGCATAAAATTCCGAAAAATTTTTAAAAAATCTAAATTCCCTCTCTTTAACTACACTTTCAATAAACTTGAAGTTAAACCTGCCACAAACAAAAGGCAAGAAAAACCTTCCTTCTCTTTCTGATACTTTCATCATTGATGAGTTATTAATATCAAAACAAATATCGTAACCTCTTTTAATCAACTTCTGTAAAACAATAAAATGGTACTTCTTAGATCTAACAATAGAATCTCTAAGTAAATAAACGATAAATCTTTTCTTATCTTCTATACTTAACCCTGCATAAGCCAAAAAATTATAAAACTTAGGAATCTCAAAAGATTTTATACCTATTACATTCTTGTACTTAGCGATAAACTTTGTAATTTCTTCAGACAAATTTTTATCAACATTCTTCTCAACAAGTATTCTAAAAAGATCAACTTCATTCACAGTTACATCTTTCTTATCTCTAGACCAGATAATTTCAAGAACAATCTCTATTATATTTTCATCCAAACTACTTGAAATATCTTCAACAAATAAAGGCAATTTTTTACTAACCAATTCTTCAATAACAGTTTTATAATACGGTCTTAAAGACAAAACTTTAGAAATGTAAAAGAACCTAAAAGTATCAGAAATACCCAAAACTTTATACTTTTCTCTCAAATCATCCAAAAATACAGATACAGTATTAGGAGTAAAAAAATCCTTATCTTCTCTTACAACTTGAATTACTTTAGAATAAACACTTTTACTGGGCAAATAGTCCATACGAGAAACATCTAAAACAACATCGTAACACCTGCTACAGAATTTCATCAAAATCCCATCTTTACGTTTGATACTTTTAGGCAAGATTGAAGATGAATAAAAAATCTTATTACTAACCCTAAAAGTTGAAATAGCATTTTTTAAATAACTTTCTAAGAATTCTTTTACTTTTTCAGGAAGATTCTTTAAAACATCGTTAATTACATTTTTTCTCAAATGCACAGGATAAACTCTATAAAAAATGTTATCACCAAAGTTTGAATGAAGTATTTCTTTAAACTTTTCTTTGGATGAGACATGAATATCTAAGTAAAAAGGTTTACTATCAAGTAAATGAAACAAAGATACTTTTTTAAACTTATTTATTTTAATCAACTTAAGTTTCTCGAATATAAAGGAAGTGGATAGGATATCAGAAGATACATTACCGTAACTTAGAAATTCTTCAAAGGAGTTTATAAGATTATAAAAAAACTTAGAAAGTCCTAAATCTTTTATTTTCGTAAATTCTTTTCTGATATTATCATCAGGTTTAGTTAAAGAAATAATTTTATTCCACAAAAGAGTAGAAAAATCATCTTTATTTACATCAGAACTAGAAAAATAATCTCTTATATCTTCTAGCTTACCAATGGTATAAGATAGTTTTGTAGCTATCTTGTCAGATATACTTTCAAGCTCTTTAATTAAATAAGATGCAGAAGGGAAAGGAGAAGGATTTTTTATAAACTTTTTTAAAATACTGTAATAACTTTCTAATTCTTTAGGTATGGTAGAATAATGAAACGGTATAACGTAATCAACTTTATCTAAAACTTCAATAACGAAATTTTTGTTATGTTTTGTAATAGCAATTCCGATTTTACCCGGAAGTAAATCGTAAAGTGAATAAAACGTTTTCTTATCGTTACCACTGTAAAAAACTACAGTATCAAGGTATTTAAGATCTCTAAGGTTTAGAGATTCTTTTTTACCTAAATACTCAAGTGCAGAAAGGGACCTTGGCCAGACGTAGAGTCTAATTTTTTGATTATCGAGGAATACGGAAGTTTTTACTGCTGGGAAGAAAATAACAGAAGTTCTAGGTAACAGCAATAATTCTTCTATCCAAAGAGAATAGTTAGAATCGGATATACCAACTACCTTTATGCCATTTTCAACAGCTAACTTTTGTATAGAATGCAGATCTAAGATCGATTCTTTTGAAAAAGAAGTGTAAACACCTATTACACCTATGGGTAAAACGAGCATTAACTATTTTCTTCTCTGTAGTATGTATTTATTTGAATGTTTATTCTTTTTTCTTGTTTTATAACCTAAACATGGTTTAGCCCAAGGAGTCATTGGGTATGGATACCCCTTTTGTTTACCACCTTCACCACCTCCATGTGGGTGATCGATCGGGTTCATTGCCACTCCTCTAACTTTAGGTCTAATACCTAACCATCTACTTCTACCTGCTTTACCAATTCTTATGTTAACAACATCTACGTTACTAACTTGCCCTATAGTAGCGTAACAAGTTAATAAAACCATTCTTATTTCACCTGAAGGTAGCTTTAATATAGCGTACTTTCCTTCTTTAGCTTCGAGTTTTGCAAAAGATCCTCCACTTCTAGCAATCTGTCCACCTTTACCAGGATAGAGCTCAACGTTATGAACAATAGTACCAACAGGTATATTCTTAAGAGGTAGAGCACAACCTATCTCTATAGGAGCATTTTCACCAGCAATTATTTTATCACCAACTTTTATTCCCAAAGGAGCTAAAATGTATCTTCTTTCTCCATCTTCATAAACCACTCTACAAATTCTAGCAGTCCTATTTGGATCATATTCTATAGTTTCTACCTTAGCCCAAATATTTCTTTTATCTCTTTTAAAATCAATTAACCTATACAATCTTTTATGGCCACCACCTTTAGTAAAAACAGTCATTCTACCAAGGTTATTTCTACCACCAGTTTTCTTAAGTCCAACAACAAGATTCTTATAAGGTTCATCAACAGTTAATTCAGAAAAATCATACCCAGTCCTATTCCTACTAGCGTTAGTAATTGGTTTATACACTTTTATTCCCATAATACCTCCCAATAAACGTTATTTTTTAGTTAATTCTTTTTCTTTTTTCGATTTTTTATCTTTGGTTTTTTCATCTTTTTTCACTTCTTCTGGTTTAGATGAAACTTCTTCAAATAAAGGAATAATACCTTTTGATAATTTTATATAAGCTTTTTTCCAACCAGAAGTATAACCAATTCTACCTCTGAGATTTCTTTTCTTTCTAGGAACAATACAAGTATTAACTTTTTCAACTTCAACGTTATAAAGTTTTTCAATTTCTTGTTTTATTTCCATTTTTGTTGCATCTCTTCTAACTTTAAAAACGTAAATTCCGGTAGGTTTATTTTCTTTGTCAAAGGTCATCATCATTGCTTTTTCGGATTGCACAATGGGAGAGAGTATAACGGATCTTGGCATAACTTCCTCCGATATGCGCCCGGCGGGACTCGAACCCACAACCCTCTGCTTAGAAGGCAGATGCTCTATCCTTTGAGCTACGGGCGCAAAATAAAAATTTGCGGGGGTTGGATTTGAACCAACGACCTCTGGGTTATGAGCCCAGCGAGCTACCGGACTGCTCTACCCCGCGCCAATAACACGTATAATTATAACATAATACCCAAAATCTTTGCAAAATTAAAAAAATTTAGATAAAAAATAACATATGATTTTTTGGAATATCATTACAAAAACCTTTAAAAGTCTTCCAACTTGAAACAAACAAAAAAGTACGTTTATATTAATTTAACTGGAGAAAACAATGCTAATTGTACAGAAGTACGGTGGTACATCCGTAGGAAACATAGAAAGAATAAAAAATGTAGCAAAAAGAATAGTAAAAACTAAAGAGCAAGGTAACGATGTTGTTGTTGTAGTATCGGCAATGGGAGATACAACGGATGAACTTATAAAATTAGCAAAACAAATATCAGAAAACCCTCCTAAAAGAGAGTACGACTTGTTACTTTCAACAGGAGAACAAATATCAATAGCACTACTTTCAATAGCTTTACATGAGCTTGGCTACGAAGCAATAGCTTTTACAGGTGCACAAGTAGGAATACTAACCACAACAGATTTCACAGAAGCTAAAATATTGGATATAAACACATCAAAAATAAAAAAAGAACTATCTAAAGGTAAAATAGTAATAGTGGCTGGATTTCAAGGAGTAACCGAAGACGGAGATATAACAACCCTAGGAAGAGGAGGGTCAGATACAACTGCAGTTGCATTAGCAGCAGCACTAAAAGCAGACATATGCGAAATATACACCGATGTCAAAGGTGTTTTTACATCAGATCCTAGAATAGTAAAAGATGCTAAAAAGCTTGATTTAATAAACATAGATGAAGTACTAGAGTTAGCAAGTGCAGGAGCACAAGTACTACACCCTAGAGCAGTAATCTTTGCCAAAAAATACAAAGTACCTTTAGTTGTAAGGTCATCTTTTGAAGATGACCAAGGAACAAAAATTGTGGAGGAATTTATGGAAGGATTAGTTATAACAGGTGTAGCAATAAAAACAGATGAAGCAAAAGTAACTGTATTGGATGTACCAGATGTTCCTGGTATAGCAGCAAAACTCTTCTCAGAAGTTGCAAAAGAGAAAATAAACGTAAACATGATAGTCCAAGGTACAAGTAGAAACGGATTAAGCGAAATAAACTTTACTGTACCTAAAAAGGATCTAATAACATTAAAATCAATAGAAGAAAAAATAAAATCATCGATAAAGTGCTCAAACATAATTTACGATGACAATATAGCTATAGTATCAGTTGTAGGTACTGGAATGAGAAGCCATCATGGAGTAGCAGCTAAAGTGTTTGAAGTGCTAGCAAGTAGAGGAATAAACATTGAAATGATATCAACATCAGAAATAAAAATATCGGTTGTTGTGAGAATGGAAAGAGCAGAAGAAGCCGCAAACGCACTACATAAAGAATTCAAACTGTCAGAAATAGAAATAAAAACGGAATAAACAAATACTTACCAATACCTATATCATCCTGCCTTATTCTCTTAGTATAAGGTTTTATTCTAGCAGCTTCCTCAGGAGTAAGAACGTAACAGTATTTACACCCCTTTATTATAACTTTATCTCTAGGCTCACCTTGAAATATCTCAGCGTATATAACATCTCTAGGACCTAACCTAGAGTTACAAACTGGACAATACCTCGGTTTAGTACCAAGGTTATCATCTTCGTCAACTTTTTTTTCATTCTTTCTTTTTCTATGACTACCATCGTAACTTCTCAAATTCATAAGCAACAAGAATATTATAAGTCCTACTATTATACCAATTATACTCCACACCACCATAATAAAAAATTTTATAAAAAAAATAAACTCAAAGCAAATTACTAGCAACCCAAAAACGTTATAATTTAGAATTAAGGCAAATGGAGGTATTTTATGCAAGATGGAGGACTATCATTTCTTATACTAATGGTACTGATGTTCGTCGTATTTTACTTTCTAATCATCTTCCCAGAAAACAGAAGAAGAAAGAAACTCATGCAAAAAATAAGTGAAATGAAAGAAGGTGACAAGTTTGTAACAGCAGGTGGCATAATAGCCGAATTCGTATCAAGGGACGAAGAAAGAGGAATAATAAAAGCAAAAATATCAAAAGATACTACAGTAGAGATAGGTAAA
>CALFVP010000068.1 GCA_937928175.1 uncultured bacterium
ACAATATAGTTGAGTATGAAAAAAAATTTGGCACTATAATACTTCCAGAGTTTGGTAAAGATGCTCATTAACGAAAAAGTTTTTGAAAATAAAACTATATTCATAACAGGTGCAACAGGCACTATTGGTAGTAGTATTCTAAAATACATTATTGAAAATTTTTACAACACTATCAAAGAAATAAGAGTACTAAGTAGAGACGAATACAAGTTAGCAAAGTTAATGGAAAATTTGAAAAATTACAAAAAAGTATTCCCTAAACTTGGAGATATAAGAGATTTAAATTCCCTAAGACAGTATTTGAGTGGAGTAGATATAGTTATACATTCTGCCGCTCTAAAAAGAGTTGAATTTGGTGAATACTATCCATACGAACTTGTAAAAACTAACATTGAAGGAACTAAAAATATTACAGATGCTTGTATTGAGAACAAAGTAAGTAAAGTTATTATGATAAGTACAGACAAAGCGGTTGAACCATCTAGCACCTATGGAGCAACTAAACTCTGCGCAGAAAGAATATTTATAGCAAGTAACATAGACGAAAGAAATAAATTTTCTACGTTATTTTCAATAGTAAGGTTAGGCAATGTAATAGGAAGTAGAGGTAGTATCTTTGAAATAGTAAAAGAAAAAAAACAAGCAAATGAACCTATAAACGTAACAAACAAAGATATGACAAGATTTTGGATAACCACAGAAGAGGTATCAAGGTTTATTGTGAAAGTTATATCTACGATGAGTGGAGGTGAAATATTCATTCCTAAGATGACAGCAACAAAGGTTATCGAACTAATAAAAACGATATACCCTTCAGCAAAAATTATTGAAACCAAACCTAGACCAGGCGAAAAAATACATGAGAAATTAATTTCTGAATACGAAAAGAACGTGTGTTTTGAAAGTGAAGATTGTTTTGTAGTTTATCCAGAAATCATAGAAGAAATAAAACCTTCAGAAACTACATACCTTAAGAATTGGAAAAAAGTTTCAAATACTCTTACATTTTCAAGTATAGACTATATAGCAAAACAAAAAGGTAAAAAAACAAACTTACAAAAATGTAAAAAATAAAAAATCAAGGGGTAGTAGTAACTACCCCATCTAAGCAACACTATTTAAACTATTGCTGTGTTTTTTCTTGAGAAGCAGCTTTTCTTTTCTTCTCAAGCTCAACTAGTTCAACTTGATCTATTATTTTCCTTAGAGCTCTTTTAGTATACTCTATCTTTTGTTTTGACAATATTTGCCAATACTTCTCATCATCTATATCAAGTTCCTCTTGAACTACGGCTCTATCAAACGACAATGCAACATCTTTAAAGTAAACAACGAAATCACCACCTGGCTCTTCCTGTGGTTTATAAATCTTAAAGTAAGCAAACTCTTTGAATGGTAAAGATCTTGGGTAAAGAGGTAACCTCTGTAAAACCCTCTGATTTACCTGTTCTATGTAATTTGGATTTTCCCAGGCAAGTCTTCTCCAACCTTGGAAAAACAAAGGACCAAGGAAATATTCCTCCTCCACACCATCTTCATTTCTTAGTACAACAGAAACAAGATGTTTATAGTTCCTCCCAGATACCCACACAGAAACTCTTTTAACTTGTAAAACATTCATTAGTATTCCATTTTTAACTTTTTCTTCATCTGTGAACTGTTGCTTTGAAAAATCTCCTTCAGGATCAACTGGTGATCCATCGAGATAGTAAGGTGTAAACCTGAACGGAGGCAATATCTTAGCATTTGAAAGGAAAGGATTAACAGGAAACTTTATCCTTACACCCATCACATCTCCCCATCTTTTACTTTGAACTTTAAGTAAGTAAGAATCAACTATATTAGGTACAAACCTAGCAGACGAAACCAACTCAACTTTCCAATTCTCTATCTTCCATGTTGTAGGATCAAACCAAACATCAAGGAGTTTTTGAGCATTTTCTTGCGAATAAAACCATTCTCTATATAGATCAATACCTTCTTGTTTGTATTTATCAACAAGGTTCTGTAAATTCTGTTTTTCCCTAGAAAGATACTGACCAATTTTTTGTTCGTAAGAGCCAAAATCAACCAACGTTCTTTCTATTTCCGCAATAGACAAACTCGCTAACATCATCAAAAACAAAACAGATACTGCTATCTTTTTCATAACATCCTCCTCTGGTTATATGGATTATCGGAAAGGTATTTTGCTTAGTTTAAATACCTATTCCGTCCAAAATCAATAATAAATGTACCAAATTCTTCTTTCAACCAAATAATAAAAACGTATAAAACAACCTAACATTGAAAAATCTACTCATTTAAAAATTTCTTATAAGAATTAATAACTTCAAAGTATTTTTGTCTAATAAAACTATTATCTATTATTTTTTTGGTATGAGAATCTAAAAGCTCTTTTGGTTTGGAAATTTTGTAAACTTTAGGTCTTTCCGCTTGTCTTTTCTCGGAAAGTCCCTTTTCAAACATACCCTTCTGATACTCTAGCAAATTAAATCCCAATTTTTCAGAATACTCCTTAGCTTTTAACAATTCTTTACCCCTTACTTTTTCCAATATATCTTGAAGTTTTTCAACTAAATCTTTTGCTCTACCATCACCAGGATCTCTGGATTGAATAGACCTAGCTTTACTTATAGCATCTTCTAATAACTTTTCCAAATCTTTCAATTTTCCGTTATCAACATTTTCAAGTAATTCTCTTAACATCTCAGATATCCTCTTATACATCTCCATAATCTCATTTAAACTAACACCAGATGGTTGAATATTTACACCTTCATTCATGCTATCGAAAAAATCCAAAAGTCTTGATAATACAAAAGAAATTCTATTAATCATAACACCAACGCTCTGCGATATACCAGAAGATGTCCCTAAAGAAACCGCATCTGTAAAGAAATTAAAATCATTGTTTATTTCTCTAACTATACCACTTATCTCCGAAATAAACTTAGCAGCATTGTAATCCAAAGAAAAATTCTCTAAAAAATCTCTCATTATTAACCTAAATTCCTTTATACTTCTAGAAATCGTATCAAACTCATTTTTCATAATACTAACGTTTATATTTGGATACCTTAAAGACATCAAATCAATATTTTTCTTTGCTTCTGTCAAAGAAATTTGACAGTATAAAATACCAAAATAGAAATCCCAAAACCTATCCTTTCTCTTAGAAATCTCTGAAAGCTTTTTCATAACTTCTTTAAAAATTTCAAAATCCACATTCTCAAACATACTAATTATCTCATCCTTTGAAACCTTACCGTTTTTTAAAGACTTTTCAATACTCTTCAATTTTTCAAAAAGACTACTCTTAAATTCATCACTCATCTTATTAAATTCCTCACTTTTGAAAAATTCCTCCAACCTACTTTTAAAACTATTTTTACTTAAATCTTTATCCTCCAAAGCCAGTTTCTCAATTTCTCTAATTTGTGAAAGCATCTTTATTATATCTCTAAATTCACTCAACCTAGATACTTCTATCTCAAGCTCAGTAAGTGACTTAGAAATATCATCAATTTTTTCAGAAACTTTCAAGGAATCAAAAACTTTTTCCTTGTAAAGTCTATCAACTATTTCTCTAAACTCTCTATCACTCAATACGTTTTGTAACTTCTCTGAAATCCTGTTAAGCCTCTCAAACTCTTGTTCAAGACTCTTAGTTTTGTCAATACTACTGTATATATCATTCAATTTTTCCGAAAATTCCGAAAAGTTAATAACGTTTGACTGTAATTTTCTAAGTTCATCTATTAACTTCAAAGTATCTACTTTACCTCTTCTAATATCGTACTTCAATTTCTCCAATTCTTCTCTCTGTTCTGAAACCAATCTTTTACTTTTATCTAATTCTTCGCTCATAATTTTTGAAGCTTCAACAAAAGTTAGTAAATACAATTTTCTAGTTCCAAAACCAACTGCACCATAAACATCCTTAGCAAAAACTTTCAAAATTACACTATCACCTGGCAAAAACCTAGAGGAATCCAACAAAAAATTAAAACTGTTACCATAGTAAGAAAATAAAACACCGTTTTCCCCACCAGAAACTTTAAACCTTTTATTTAATCCTGTAAGAGAATTACTAACCTCAACTTCCATCCAAATATCCAAAATCCTATCTCTATCAAAAACATCCCCCACTCCCTCTAAAACAAAACTTGAAAAAAACCTCATATCTTTTTCCGGGTACCTTATGCCAACAGTAGGTATATCGTTATCAATTATATTTATTTTGACATTATCAATTTTTAAGCTTCTTCCAAAATTATCGTAAATACTAAAACTAAATTCACCTTGTTCTTTAGCTTTAAAACTTATAACTATACTATTACTGTTCGATCCATGCTCCCACCTTAAATTAAAATCACTATCAAAGTAAACATTTGAAACGTTGTGAGATAAATCAAAAAATATAAAAACATCGCTACCTTTAACTAAATCAAACAAAGGTATGTAATCGTAATTCAAAACCTCAATTCCATTAAAGAAAACTTTTACATTCTGGTTAATCACACTGAAATAAGGTAAATACTTTAAAGTTAAATTTGTAACTTCTTTAAGAATACCATACTTTTTGCAAAAAATATAAACATTAGTCTGAGAAGTGAAAGTCTCAATTTTAAAACCGTGATCACTGTAAACCATAGGTATAAACTTATCTGTATACACAAAGAAATCCCCTTTAAATCTAGGTTTTAACAATAACTTAAATGGCACATCTGAAGATATAAAATCACCGTAAGACAAATCAACTTGATTACTAAAAAAATTGTAGAATTCCTTTATACCATGTAACTTAGAATAATACATAAACATTGTAATACCAATAATAACAACAAACGTTAAAATTAAAGTAATTATATACCTTTTAAATAGTAAATTTAAGCTTTTATAAATCCCTTTATACTCAAAGTCTAACTCAAAACTAGAATACTCGATCAAAGTATCAACAATAAACTTTCTTTCTGAGAATAAAATTAGCTCAATATTACGATTAGTGAGAATAAAATAATTTTTTACTTTTACCAACACTACAACAAATAACAAAACAAAGAAAATGAAAATTAACAAAATCCAAAATATAGAAGGTATGTACGAATTGTAGTCAAATATTGAGAAAAGAATAGACAAAACAATAACTAGTAAAGAAAAGAACAAAAAAGACAAAACAGTAAAATTTATAAAACCCAAAAATTTCAGTACCTTCAAATAGTTTCTTAACTTCATCGTTATAAATATAAACAATAAAAAAATACTAACTCAATTATAAAAAGATCAGAAGGGGCAAATAAAAAGCCCCTAAATGTTACCAGGAAACTGTAAATATGATGTAAGCATTAATTTTTTCTTCAGGAACTGGATAACCTTCAACGTACTCATTACCTATAAGATTTCTTTTCCATTCAACACCAACTTCAACCGAATCCTTAGGCCTAACTGCATGGTATATTGAGAGAATCATAATATTATCTAAAGGTCTATTACCAACTACGTTAAAATTAACATCGTAAACGTTTTCAAACCTATTCCATTGATAATTAAGATAAGCACCAAACTTAAAGTAATTCCTATCGTAAAAAAGATCTATATACAAAGAGTTTAGAGCTCTATAATTTAAAAACACTAACTTATTCCACTCCAATCTTTCACTAGCGTTACCGTTAATAGGCTCAGTGTACACATAAGAAGTTAACAATTTAATAAAATCTCTATACTTAAATTCAAATTTAAAATCTATTCCTCTTACGAATACTTTACCAATGTTTTCCGTTTGAAAAGAGGACGGATTATAAACAATGAGATTAGTTGTATCAGAATAGTAAGGTGTAATAGAGAAATAAATTTTATACCCATCAAAAACATAATCAACAAAAGCACTTAAATCAAAGCTATTAACATACTCTGTATTTAGGTTAGTATTAACACTACCGTAACCGTAAACTAAAGGTCCATAAACATCATCAAAGTAAGGTAATCTGTAAGATCTATAAACACTAGCCCTAAATCCAAAGAAATCAGTAATATTAAATAACATACCTACTCTAGGAGAGTACTCAAACAAATTATAATTTAAGTAATAATCAAACCTACTAGAAAAAGTAACCTTTAAGATAGATGAAAGTAAATAATTTCCTTCTAGATATAATCCAATAACATTTCTACCATCGTTAGTTTTATATTCGTTGGTAGAAGGTGAAGGAAACGTTGAGAAGTTAGTATTAATAGCACTAGCAAAGTCATTTTGAAAATTCAAAGCTGCACCTAACAAAAATTTGTTGTATTCCAATAAACTAATAGCACTTTTAAAATTAAACTCAACACTAAACCTTCCGCTATCTATTTTAGATCCAATAGATCCTCCAAATGAACTTCTTAAATTTTCTACCTCTCTATTCCTTGAAACACTGGTATAATAAATATTCATTCCTAATTTACTATCTTCCCCAAAATCTTTGGTTACCTTTAAATAAGGTAACATAAACATTACTTTAGACTTTGCTTTTTCGTAATTAAGAGGGTTTGACAGTAATACGCTGTTAGGTTCTTTAACAGTGGGTAACGTTAAAAGGATTCCAGTATCAACATCAAAACCTTCAAAATTATGGACATACCTTGATAATATTGAATACTTTGTATATCCTGCACCTTCCCTTACGTAATTAGTGGGCTCAAAAGAAGAAGAATTTGTATAAAGTTCTGAAACGTTGTAATTAAAAGAATTCTCACTTCTATTGTAACCAATACCCAAATAAAAGTTTCCAACACTTGTTGAAACTGAAACATCTGTCATAAAATAGTAAGTCTCAAAGGATGTACCTATAGTTCTTATTATTCTAACAAAATTTCTTTTTTCATACCCCAGAAGGTTAAAATTAACTACTCCACCGTAATTCCCATTACCATACCTTGACGATGAAGGTCCATAATACACGTAAACAGAATCAAAAAAAAGAGGATCAAGAACACTAACATCGTAAGAAGAGTTAACCATAGTAGATATATCTAAACCATTAACAGCAACGTTAACTTTATCCCCTCTAGGTGTAAAAAGAGTTGTTAGAGATCCAGACGTACCGTAATACGTTGGAGTAGAAATATCCGGAATACTTTGAAAATAATCTACAATGTCAGAAGAATCTCCTTTCTTATAGTACCTTACTACATTGAATGTAGAACTGATCTCATCCCAAAGTGAGCTAAAAACTTCTTTCTCAAATACTATTGAGAATGAACTTTTTTCGGCAATTTCATTAGTATCTGTTACCTGGGCAAAACCAACCAAAGTAACAAACACCATCAAAATCATTGATAAAGTGATCTTAATACTTTTCATAAACCCTCCTATAAAAAGCCTCACCATTACTATGCAAATAAAATTTTTCACTTGAGATTATATCCAGTTTTTTATTGTACAACTCGGAATAAAAAGATTGGTTATGCGATACAAATACTACAATTTTACCTTCACTAGATACTTCTTTTATAGCATCAATAACCAATTTCTGATTGTAAATATCCAAAAACGCTTCTGGTTCGTCCAATAAAACAACTTTGGTATTTTGAACAAAAGTCCTACACAAAAGGACTAATTTTTTTTGTCCTTCACTTAAAACATTCAAAGGTTTGTACAATAATTCTTCAACCTCAAGCATTTTTACAAACCTTTGAATTCTTTTTCTTTCTTTAAGAGAATAATCCAAAGTAGCCATTTGTAAAAACTCTATTACCTTGATTGGAGAATGATAACTCGGAGATTGTTGAGCAAAAGATACAAGAAAATACCTCAAGTAAGCTGGAATTAAACTTACATTATAGCCATCAATTAGAATTTTTCCAGATATTGGTTTAATCAAACCAGCAATAGATTTAATAACTGTTGTTTTACCAATACCATTTCTACCGCTTATTAGTAAAACATCACCAGAAAACAAATCAAAAGAAAGATTAGATATTACTTTACTTTTACGGTCATAGGATAAAGTAACATCTATTAAAGACAAATACACCCTTACCCTCCATCTTTAGAGGGTAAAGTCCTATTATACCCAGAAAGAAGAATAAAGAGTTATGTTTTCGTAACTCTTTTACCTATTTCTTAAGCCCGAGAAATAGGTAACCTTTCTGGGTAAAGCAGGTCTTCCGGCTTGTGGATCATCCTACTTGCGACCTTCCCATTCTACCCAGCTTAACACCGAGTAGAATAGTGGTTACTCGCTTTCGTCCCCACTTACGGCTACGGGTCTAGCGGGGGATTCTCACCCCTCTTCCCTTTTAACCTTTTTAAAAGGACTTTACCCTTTTCCCAAGTTATTGTAATATAATAGACAATAAACTTTCAAGATTACATAAACACAAAAACATAAAACATAATTCAAATGCCTAAAAATCAAACTCCAAACATGTTTTAAAAAAAGTTAACACAAAGGTTACATAACCTCAAAAACAATTTGATTTTTATTTGAATTTTCTTTGAAGAATATTTATATTTTTTATGTAAATCTCTCAGTGTCATCATGAAAGCAAACATAGCGTTTCCTAAAGGAATAGATCCTATACTTTTATCTGGTGTAAACGATATCAATATAAAAATTATTGAAAGCAATTTCAAAGTCAAAATATACCTAACGGACTCATCTTTTGTAATAGTAGGTGATGAAGAAAGTGTAAAAATCGTGAGGAAAATAATAAACTCTATGATAGAGATTGCGAACAACGACAAGATCGTTTCAGATGATGATATGAACATAATAATAAAACAATTCAAATACCAAGAAACAAAAGATATAGACCTTGACAATTTACTGTTAAAAGGAGTAATAGTATCTAGAAAGAACAAAGTAATAAGACCGAAAACCCAAGGGCAAGCAGAATACATGAGAGCTATAGAAGAGAATGACATTGTTTTTGGTATAGGGCCTGCTGGAACTGGTAAAACGTACCTAGCAACAGCAATGGCACTAAACTACCTTCACAGAAACCTTGTTTTAAGAATAATACTCACAAGACCTGCTGTTGAAGCTGGAGAAAACCTTGGTTTTCTCCCTGGTAACTTAGAAGAAAAAGTAAACCCATACTTAAGACCATTGTACGATTCTCTATTTGACATGCTTGGACCAGAAGAATACTTTACACTTATGGAAAAAAACGTAATAGAAATAGCACCACTGGCATTCATGAGAGGAAGAACACTAAACAATTCATTCATAATATTAGACGAAGCACAAAACACAACAAAAGAACAAATGAAAATGTTTTTAACAAGGCTAGGATTCGGATCAAAAATGGTTATAACAGGAGATATAACTCAAAGTGACCTACCTAAAAATAAGATGTCAGGATTGCTACATGCTAAAAAACTTTTCAGCGATGTAAAAGGAATAAAAGTAGTACAACTAATGAAGGAAGATGTTGTAAGACACGAATTAGTAAAGAAAATAATAGATCTCTATGAAAAAGACGAAGAAAATGAAAAATAATGATGATATAATAACAATAGATGGACCTGTAGGAGTAGGAAAAAGTACAGTAGCAAAAATAATATCAGAGAAACTAGGATACACTTACCTAGATACAGGAGCAATGTATAGAGCATTTTCCCTCAAAGTAATAAGAGAAAAAATACCCATAGAAGATGTCCAGAAAATAGTAACCCTACTACCAAAAACCAAAATATACTTTTCAGAAAACAAAGTTTTTATGGATGGAGAAGATGTATCGAATATCATAAGGACAAGAGAAGTAGAAGAAATAGTATCTTATATATCTGCTATACCAGAAGTAAGAAAATATATGGTAGAATTGCAAAAAGAAATTTCTAGCAAAGGTAAGGTGGTAATGGAAGGAAGAGATTGTGGAACCGTTATCTCACCTAACGCTAAATATAAATTCTACCTTGACGCATCAATAGAAGAAAGAGCAAAAAGAAGACTCCTAGATAAGAAATACCAAAACCAAAATTTAACTTTAGAAGAAATAAAAAAAACAATAGAAAGAAGGGATCACATTGATAAAACAAGAAAAGATTCTCCCCTAAGAATACCAGAAGATGCAGTAGTAATAAACACTGATAAACTAACAATAGAAGAAGTTACAGAAAAAATAATAAAGTATATCACAGAAAAGAAGAACATTCAAAATCTCTAAAAAATTTATGCGGAAATTATATTACTACTTTTGACTACAAAATTAAGAAAAACTTACACAAATATTACTGCACCTTAACCCAAACCAATACAATTTATGAAACTCCACAAAGTTTTTTGTACTTCTCAAAATTGCTTATAACATCCTGTCTAAATTTTTCAACAAGTTCTTGATTTTTAAGCAATCCAGAAAATCTTTTTTGTTTTGACAAAAATTCTTCTATAGGTTTCAATTGTTTAGGATTTGAAGGACTCCATTTATAAACGCCATTTTCATATTCAACCAAAGGCCAATATCCTGTCTCAACTGCAGATTTAGATAGAGAAACAGCATCATCGGTTAAAGTGCCCCAACCTGGAACACATGGAGTAATTGAAAGTATAAAAGTTGGTCCTTCTGTTAAGAGAGCTTTTTGTATTTTACTTATAAGGTCATTCCAGTAGTATATACTGACAGTAGCAGCGTAAGGTATATTATGAGCAACAGCTATGGCAAAGAGATCTTTCCTAGGTTGAACTTTACCAGGTATAGCTTTACCAAAGGGAGCAGTAGTGGTATTAGCAAAAAGTGGAGTAGCACTACTTCTCTGATATCCTGTATTCATGTATGCTTCATTGTCATAAGCAATGTATAGAATATTATGTCCTCTTTCAAGTGCTCCAGACAAACTTTGAAGTCCAATATCATAACTTCCACCATCTCCACCAATAGCAACAAACTTTACTTTTCCATTATGTTTTATTTTACCTTTTGATTTTAGTGAATAATAAGCTCTTTCAACACCGGATATTGTAGCAGCAGCATTCTCAAAAGCGTTATGTATCCAAGGATATTTCCAAGAACTCTCGGGGTAAACACTAGTTGTAACCTCCAAACAACCCGTAGCATTAGAAATAACAAGATCCATATCCAGATTTTGAGCAGCAATAGATAATTCTCTAGCGAAAATAGCAACACCACAACCTGCACACATTCTATGCCCTTTTGTAAACTTAACATCCATTCCTGCAATTTGCTTTAAATTAATAGCCATAAAACACCTCCTACTTTTCAAGGAAATCTGGGTTTAACCCAACATAAACTAACTGACCACTTATACCTTCTTTAAGACAATACTCAGCATGATCGTAAACTTCAAATATATCTTCATCGGTAATATCTCTACCACCTAACCCATACACATAATCGTTAACTAACAACTGTTTTTTCATAGC
>CALFVP010000069.1 GCA_937928175.1 uncultured bacterium
AGAAGGTGAGGAGGTTAAGGTACAGAACAATGAAAGTGAGGAGAACACTAGTAAAGATGATGAAGAGGATGATATTGATATTGAAAAAGAAATAATGAGTATTCCTGGGGTTAAGAAAATTATTTCTCTTGCTTCTATAAAGGGTAAGATTTCTTACGATGAAATAAACGACTTGTTACCTGAGGATTTTGAGCCGGAGAAGGTAGAATATCTTTTTGATATTCTGCAAAAAATGGGTATTGAGATTATTGAAGATATAAAGCATGATGAAGATATTGAGTCTAAACTTATAAACATTGAAGGTTTTTCGACTAACGACAACCCACTTAAGATTTACATGAAAAAGATAGGACATGTTAGATTGCTTACTCATGAAGAGGAGATAGAACTTACTAGGCAAATGGAAGAAGGTAATCAAGAGATATACAAAGTTGCGACTGAATCTGGAGTTATAATTTTTGAAGTTAAAAGAGCATTGGATAGAGCTAAAGAGAGTAGAAGTAAGCTGTATGAAGTTTTGTCTTTACCTAGAATTTACAGTTTTTCACCAAAGGATAGAAAAGCTTTATCTGATAAGATAAAGAACTTAAGAGAAGTTGTTACTTGGGGGCTTAAGAAAATTAAATCTATTCATGAGCAATATCCTATTGATGTTGTTCCTGTGGAAGAGGTTGATGAAGTTAGAAAAATCCTAATTAACGAAATAAAAGATTTAAACCTTAACATAGACCTTATAAAAAAGAGTGCAGATAAGATAATAGATCTCTATAACGAAACGAAAAGTAATTTAAAAGTTCTAAATGATATAGAGCTTAAGTACGGTAAACCTGTTGATGAAATAGAACAGATGGAGGATCTTAGGTATTTGGATGATTATTTTCTTTACGAAGCAGAACTTACAGGAGATGACTTAATAACCGATATAGCTAGAATAAAAAGAGCTAAATTTGCTCTAAATAGAATTAAAAGACAACTTAACATTAAAGATTTTTCGTATTTGGAAAATTGGTATAACAGAGTTGTTGAAGCTAGGAAGAAAATAGAAGAAGCTAAAACTAAACTTATAGAAGCTAATTTAAGGTTAGTTGTATCTATAGCTAAAAAGTACGTAAATAAGGGGCTTTCTTTGTTTGATCTCATACAAGAAGGTAATATTGGGTTAATGAAAGCTGTTGAAAAGTTTGAGTATAAAAAAGGGTTTAAGTTTTCAACCTATGCTACTTGGTGGATAAAGCAAGCTATAACTAGATCAATTTCTGAGCAATCCAGAACTATTAGAATACCTATACACCTTATAGAGTACGTTAATGAAATAAAGAAAGTGGAAAGGGAACTTATGGAGGAGCTTGGTAGACAACCACTTACTCAGGAAATATCAGAGAGAATGGACATTCCAGAATCTAGAATAGCCCAAATACTTAATTCAATGAAGGATCCTATTTCATTAGATAGCCCTGCCGCCAGAAACGATGATGCTAATATAGGAGACTTTATCGAAGATGTTAAGTCTGTAAATCCTTACAATAAAACCATGAATAATCTACTTTCTGAAGTTATAGATCAAGTTCTTTCAACTCTACCAAAGAGAGAACAAAAAGTACTTAGAATGAGGTTTGGACTTGAAGATGGATATGTACACACGCTTGAAGAAGTCGGATACATATTTAAAGTAACACGTGAAAGAATAAGACAAATTGAAACTAAAGCTCTTAGAAAGCTTAAAAGTTCTGGAGTAAAAGAAATTCTCAAAGAGTACTTTGATAATTTGTAGTTCTTAAGAATCTTATTATTTTTTACTTCACTTGAAATGGTCATATTTGTTTATTAATAATACATTAAAAAGTCTGTAAAATGAGAAAAAGGTATAAATTTTACTCCTCTTCAAAAGGAAAAGTTAAAACTAAATTGGAAGATCTCAGTAAAGAAGATTTTCTTTTAGAAATTTCAAGAAGAAAAAGGTTACCTTGGTTTAAAGAAAGTTTAATAGAAGAAAAACCATTGCTAGACCTCATTTTAGTCTTAAGAAAGTACAAAATAAGGTATAAGTTTCCTAACTCTGTTTTAAGACAAGCTAAAAAGATAAAACAAGAAGTTTCTCAAGTTGATCTAAAAGGTAGGGTTGATTTTAGAGATAGTTTGATTTTTACCATAGACGGTGAGGAGGCTAAGGATTTTGATGATGCTATATCTCTTGATTTAGATGAAAAGTATTACATTCTTGGGGTACATATTGCTGATGTTTCCCATTACGTTAGTGTTGGAAGTGCTCTAGATGAAGAAAGTTTAAAAAGAGGTAATTCGACCTATCTTATAGATGTAGTTTTTCCTATGTTGCCTTTTGAGTTATCTAACGGTATATGTAGTCTAAAACCTAACGTTGATAGGCTTACTATGTCTGTTGTAATGTGGATAAATAAAGATACTCTTGATGTTAATAAATTTGAGATATTCCCTTCGGTGATAAAGAGTAAATATAGGCTTACTTATGAATACGTTGAAAAAGTTTTAGATAATCCGTATATCGAAAAGGACGAAAACCTTTCTTCAACTTTACTTAAAATGTGGGAACTTGCTAAAAGATTACGTGATAAAAGGATATCGAAAGGTGGTATTGATTTTAATTTTAGTGAGAGTAAAATATATCTTAGAGATGATGGTAATCCATTGTATTTTAAAGTTTACTCTAGATTAAAATCAGAAAGACTTATAGAAGAGTTCATGTTGATAGCAAACAAAACTGTTGCCAAATTTCTATCAGATAAAGGACCTTCCATATTTAGAGTGCATGAAGAACCTAGCTATGAAGATATAGAAAATATTTCAAAGATTCTTTCTTTATTTGGTTTTAAGTTACCACCTGCCGATAAAGTAACCTCTTCTCATTTGCAAAATGTCATAATGAACGTATCTCAAAAAGAGTACGAAGAATTTATAAATTACATGATACTTAGATCTATGAAACAAGCAAGGTATGATATTGAGAATATAGGACATTACGGGTTAGATTTTGAGTATTACACACATTTTACTTCTCCTATAAGGAGATATCCGGATCTCGTTGTGCATAGACTTGTGAAGTTTGTTTTATCAAAGAAAAAGAAAAGACCTAAATCTTTAAGTTTTGAAAAACTTAAAAAAATTGCTGAACATTGTTCTAAAACTGAAAGAGAATCCGTTTCTGCTGAAAGGTTTATTGCTAAATTGAAAGGTATAAGGTACATCAAAAATTTTCCTAATGAGATTTTTGATGCTGTGATTTCTGGAATTAAAGAAGATGGAGTGTTTGTCCAGATAATTCAAAACGGAATTGAAGGATTTGTACCAATTGAATATTTAGGCAGTAAAGGTAAAGTTAACGGAGGCGATGGTCAAATTGTAAATGATGAAGGTAAAGTTTTTAGAATAGGTCAAAAGGTAAAAGTAAAGTTGAAACGTTATTCTATAGTTAAAGGGTTTCTGGATTTTGAGATTGTGGATGAATAATTCTAAAGCTTTTTCTTTAATAGAAATAATGGTAGTTTTGATGCTTTCTTCAGTTGTCTTTCTTGTAATTTACAATCTTATATCTATTGGTGTTAGGTTTTTTGATTCTTTTTCTTCTAGGGTTGATTTTTCCATTTCGCAGTTTGTTAGAGATGTTGAATATGAAATTAGTATCTCGAGTGATTTTTTTGTTACTAATAGAATTTTAAATGTTGTTAGGAGTAATGAAGTTGTTAGGTATGTTGTAGGTAAGTCTGGTAAAGATTTTTCTTATTTACCTGTGAAAAAACGTTATGTATATCAAAAAAAAGAAAAAAATTTTTATCTAAATAACGTTTTAGATGTTAAATGGTTTGTAGAAGAGTCTAAGTTTTTTAAAAAACTTTTTGTTTCTGTTGTTGATCTTAGGGGAAACGTTATTTACGAAGGGTATATTCCTTAGTGTTTTGTGTATTGATTTTATTCATTGGAATTGGTATGTTTTTTGATTTATAATTTTGAATGTGTTGGATGATGAGATAAGGGATTACATAACTAATATTGTTTTTGATGATAATGTACTGAATTCTATAGGTAGAGATAATGTTGGTATGTGGATGCCTTTGGTAAAATCAAAGGTTGATAGCCTTGTTAGTGTTACTAAGAATTTGGATGATAGTACTAGATTTAAGGTTTTAGGGGTTGTTGCTGTTAAACTTAGGAGATTGGTATTGGGTATTAACAATGCAGTTAGATTAAACTATAGTAAAGGAGAAAATGCAATATTGAAAGCTATAATAGAATTACTCTCAAAAGGTACTTTATGATGGATATTTTTGGTAAAATAGGAAGATGGTTTATAAACAAGGTAGATTACTTTGGTGGTGTTATATCTCTCAGTGTTTATAGTTTCTTTGAAGTTTTTAAAAGGCATCCAAACAATCGTAATTTGTTACTTTACCAGAACGTGGTCAAACAAATTTATTTTACCGCTTTTCAAGCTTTAAAGTCTGTGTTTGTTGTGTCTATACTTATTAGTTTTGTTGCTGTATCTATAATGTTTATACAATTCCCTAACGTTGTACCTAAAGATACTGTTTCTGATGTTTTTATTATGGTAATCTTTAGAGAATTAGTTCCTATTGTTCTTTTTGTTATAGTTATTTCTAGGTCAGTTTCTGCTATTGCTGTTGAGATAGGTAATATGACAGTTAATAAAGAGTTTGATATTCTAGTCTCGATGGGAGTAGATCCTTTATTTTATTTGATGTTACCTAGAATAATTGGTATGGTTGTATCTCTTGTTTTGCTATCAATTTTTATATCTTTTGTTGTTTTAGTTTTAGGACCTATGACTATACTGTTTTTTTACGAAACTTACGTTATTGAAATAATTGATTTGATATTTGTTAAGGTTAGTTTGAAAGACTTTTTATTGATACTTTCTAAGGTTGTTTTTGTTGGGTTTTTTCTTCCTAGTATAGCTTCTTACCATGGTTTTAAAACACCAACTAGAAACATGGTTCCAGTTTCTGCTACTAAAAGCATAATGGCTTCTCTATCGTTTAGCTTTATATCAAGTTTAGTCTTAAGTTTGTTATTTTACATTTTTGTTTTTTAGTTTACACTTTCATGAAACTAAGTATGTAAATTTATCTTTCTGGACTAAAGGTATAATTTGATATGTTGAAAGAGGTTTCTTTGTTAAGAATACTGCCGTTTGATATTCCAAATACTCCTACTGGGTTGGTATAGAATACTTTATACCCTTTTGTAGATGCTTTTATTATAAGTTTGCCATCGTATTTCCAGTTAGGTAATGATACTTTTCCTTTGTTTGGTGTTATTGTTATCTTTGTACCCTTTAGTTGTATTACTTTTTTGCTTTTAGCTGATGAGCATATTAATTTAGTTATTTCAGAACTTTTCTTTGCTTTGTATGGAATGTATATATACCTTAGCGCAAGAAGTGTTAGTAATAGTAATATTATTGGTATTCCTAATAGCGTATAGTATTGTGTTGTTTGGTTTTGTGAGAAAGTTTTTTCGAATGATTCTTTGAGTTGATTGGTGTTTTTTACTTCGAGTAATACTATTTGAGGTGTAGATTTTAATTTTTCGTATAGTTTTGTTTCTTTTGTTTCTTTAGTGGTTTGTATGAGTTTTTCTAGAGAAATGTAGTATATAAGTTGATGAGGATCAAAAAGTGTTGATAGTTTTTCTAGGTTTACTAGGTATTTTTTTGATTTTACAGGAGGATCATCTATTCCATCAGAGATTATTATTACTTTTGAATTTTTTGGGGAGATGTTACTTGATTTTATGAGAATTGAAATTTCTTCAAGCATTTTATAAGTAAATGTCCATTTCCCATACGGTCGTAAACCACTCATTAGTTTGTATATAACTTCTTTAGTATTTTCGTCCTTTATAGTTATAGGAGGTCTTATATTTACTCTCTCGTTAAAATCTACAATGTATACCGTATCACCTCTTTTTAATGAATATATAGAATTGGATAATGATTTGAGTGCTATATCAAAAACCCTTGTATTATCAATAGTTTTTCTTTCCATACTCAAAGATGTATCTATCACTATTATGTAAGTATCAGACAAAGTTATATTTGTTGGTACCACTGTGAAAGTTATTATGGTTACTAAGACTAAAAGTACTTTTTTCATTTGACTTTATAGTAATTGAATTCTTTCTAAGTTTCAATATTTTTAGAAACTAAGTTTCAATATTTTTAGAAAAATTTTTTAAAAATTTAATTTTTTGTGAAAATTTAGACGTTTATTAATTCTCTTACTATGTAATCGGAGAATATCCATCCTTTGAGTGTTGGTATTATTCTATTGTTCTGTATTTTTAGGTATACGTTTTTAAAAAGTTCTAATTTTTGTTGGAATTTGTGGAATTGGTTTTGGTTTAGTAGTTTTTTTATATTCTCTATTGGAAAACCATCGTTTTTTCTAAAACCTAGCATTACTATTTCTTCAAATTCTTTTGTATTATCAATTTTTTCTTCGTACATTGAGGGTAAAATGTTTTGTGAGAGTTTTTCTTTGTATTTCTTTACGTTTGTTTCGTTTTGGTATCTCTTTTTGTTTACAAATCCGCAAGCACTTACACCTATTCCTATGTATTCTTCTCTATTCCAGTATATTAAGTTATGTATTGATTGAAATCCTGGTTTACTGTAGTTTGATATTTCGTAGTGTATATATCCATTTTCTGATAGGAATTCATGTATTAATTTAAATTCTTTTTTGAAGTTATCTTTTAGTTTTATTTTACCTCTTTTAAGAAGTAGGTGTATGGGGGTATTTTCTTCTACTGTTAACCCGTAAGCTGAGATGTGAGGTATGTCTAACCTTGTTAGTTTTTTTAGTGTTTCTACTAGGTTTTTTTCTGAAGAGTTAGGTATATCGAATATTATGTCACAGTTTATATTTACTATGCCATTGTCTTGAAGTGTTTTTATGGCTTTTTCGTTGTCTTCTGGAGAGTTTATTCTTGATAAAGTTTCTAAATCGTTTTTGTTCATGCTTTGTATTCCTAAACTTACTCTTGTTATACCAATTTTTTTCATTGTTTTTGCAATGTTGTTTGTTATATCTTCGGGGTTTGCTTCTATTGTAATTTCTTTTATTTCCGAAAGGCATGTATAGGTTGATATTTCGTCTATAAGTTCGTGTATTAATTCTTCTCCGATGATTGATGGAGTTCCACCACCTATATACAAGGTTTTTATCTTTACGTTTTGTCTCATTCTAAAGGGTAGTTCTTTTTTGATGCATTCTAAGTATTCTTTTAGATAATCTTTGTTTTTTGTAATTACTGTAACAAAATCACAGTAAATACATTTCTTTTTGCAAAAGGGAATATGTATATATAGACCAAACATTTTATTTGTTTTTTGTTTTTTGGGGTTGGTTTTTGGAATCTTGTTGGTTATTTTCTTCTATTTGTGTAAATATTATCTTTCCTGATGATGTTTGTAAAACACTTGTTACCTTTGCTTCTACTTCTTTTCCTATGTATTCTCTACCTTTTTCAAGTACTATCATAGTTCCATCAGGTAAATAACCTATTCCTTGGGTTTTTTCTTTACCTTCTTTTATTATTTGTACAGTTATTTTTTCGCCTGGTAGTAATATTTGCCTTAGTGCTACTGCTAAATCGTTTATGTTAAGTACTTTTATTCCTTCGATTTTGGCAACTTTGTTAAGGTTATAGTCGTTTGTTACTATTACCCCGTTTATATCTTTGGCAAGTTTTAGCAATTTTTCATCTGTTTTGTATATGTTTTCATAATCTTTTGTTATTATTTTTAAATTTATGTGAGGTATTTCTTTTAGTTCGTTTAGTACATCTAATCCTCTTCTTGCTCTGTTTCTTTTGACGTTTTCTTGTGAATCTGCGAGCATCTGTATTTCGTGAAGTACAAATTTAGGCACAAGTATTATTCCATCGAGAAACCCAGTTTTTGCTATTTCTGCTATTCTGCCATCTATTATTGCTGATGTATCTAATATTTTGTACCTGTAAGGTGATTCATCTTTTGTCTGTTGCGTTATTTCTTCTCTACCTATTGATGTATAAAAAGGTTTTAGTTCTTTTATAAGTATTGGTGTAAAAAATCCTAAGTATGAGAATGATAATTGAATACACAGTTTTGTTTGTGATGTATAGCCTATACTTGAAAATATGTCTTTTATCAATGAG